>JBGSLP010000028.1:0-1586 GCA_041740655.1 Alphaproteobacteria bacterium | reverse complement strand
GCCTGCACATCCGCCGGATACGCACGCCGATCGGCGTGATCGGCGTGATCTTCGAGAGCAGGCCGAACGTTACGGCCGACGCCGGCGCGCTCTGCCTGAAGTCGGGAAACGCGGCGATCCTTCGCGGCGGTTCCGAAAGTGTGCACTCGTCACGGGCGATCCACTCGGGTCTGGTCGCGGGGCTCAGGGCGGCCGGCCTGCCGGAGACGGCGATCCAGCTTGTTCCCACGACCGACCGCGCTGCGGTTGGCGCGATGCTGACCATGGTGGAATTCATCGACGTGATCGTGCCGCGCGGGGGCAAAAGCCTCGTCGGGCGCGTTCAGGCGGAGGCTCGTGTCCCGGTGTTCGCTCATCTCGAAGGCATCGTGCACGTTTACGTCGATGGCGCCGCGGATCTGCCCAAGGCGCGCAATGTCATTCTCAACGCCAAAACCCGTCGAACGGGGATCTGCGGCGCGGCGGAATGTCTGCTGGTGGACCGCGCCTTTTGGGAAAGGCAGGGCGCGCCGTTCATTACCGATCTCATCGCCGCGGGGGTGGAAGTGCGCGGCGATGCGACGCTGGCGTCAATGGCCGGAGTGGTTCCGGCGGAGCCCGAGGATTGGGGTCGGGAATACCTCGACAGCATCATCGCGGCACGCATCGTGGACGGCGTCAATGGGGCCATTGCGCATATCCAGCAGTATGGCTCGAACCATACGGACTGCATCCTGACGGAAGACGACGCAGCAGCCGATCAGTTCTTCGCGCGCCTCGACAGTGCGATCCTCATGCGAAATGCCTCGACCCAGTTCGCGGATGGTGGGGAGTTCGGAATGGGCGCGGAAATCGGCATAGCAACCGGCAAGCTCCATGCTCGCGGACCCGTCGGCGCGGAGCAGTTGACAAGCTTCAAATATCTGGTGACCGCAGACGGGGCCGTGCGCGGCTAAGACGTCCAAATGAAAGAGACCGTCCGTGCAAATGCAGGGACGGGCTTCACCATTATGCAGGCCTGCCGATTCCGGTCAGCCCCTCCAGGTGCGGATCGGGCCGCAATCCATATGGACGAAGTTCGAGCGGCCGTATGTGCCCACCCCGCCACCCTTGCAGGCCAGCGCCGCCTTGGTGATGTTCGTGATGCTGCGGCTCTTCAGCCGAACATCCGCCGCCATCGCCTTCATGTGAAAGCTGTCGCGCGCCGCTCCCCGCAACATCCGGTTCGTGCGCTGCGTGCGATAGCCGGAAATCACGAGATACGGCTCGGTCGTATCCATCATCCTCAGAGTTTGAGACAGGATATCCACATTGCGCGAGTCGTATTTGCGCACTTCATTCTGGCGCCAGTCGCGCATGAAGAAGCTGATCTCCGTAATCGCCTCCGGGATATAGCCCCCGTTGACGAAATAGACGGTGTCGAGCGACTCGCCCGTGCGCTGGCTGTACATGCGCACGCGCCGTAGGTCGCCGGCTCCCCGGAGAAGCCCGGGCGCATTTGCATAGACGGGTGCTGCGGCGATGGCTGCGAAACCCGCAAACGCACCAAGCAACGCCCGTCTGGACGGTCTAAATTCATCCGAATTCATGGTTTCACTGCCTCGATA
>JBGSLP010000027.1:0-9799 GCA_041740655.1 Alphaproteobacteria bacterium | reverse complement strand
CCGCGCAGGCCATTGGCTTCGGTCTCGGCGCGTTTATGGGCACTGTCACAGCGGATGCGGCGCGCGCGTTGTTCGGCGCCTCTGAACCAGCCTATGCAGCCGTTTTCGCCATCGAGGGCGCATTATTTCTTGTCGCCGCGCATCTCGCGCTCGGCGCCAATCAGCCAAAAAATTCACGTGTGGATGCACAAGCAGTCGCCGCCGAAAGCTTCGCGGCAGGGAGATAAATCATGAGCGCGATCAAAACATTTGACGTGGTGGTTGTCGGCGGCGGGCCTTCAGGTGCGACGGCTGCGGCGGATCTAGCGGGCGCCGGTCGCTCCGTGATGCTGCTCGACAAGGCCGGGCGCATCAAGCCGTGCGGGGGGGCGATACCACCGCGCTGCATCAAGGATTTTGAGATCCCCGACCATCTCATCGTCGCGAAAATCAAGTCGGCGCGCATGGTGTCGCCAGCGGGTCGTGAAGTGGATATGCCCATCGACGGCGGCTATGTCGGCATGGTGGATCGCGAGAGCTTCGACGAATGGTTGCGGGAGCGCGCGGCGCGTGAGGGCGCAGATCGCCGTGACGGAACGTTCGAGTCCTTTTCGCGCGATCAGGACGGCGTGGCTATCATCACCTATCAGCCCAAGGCAGGCGGCGCGAAGGTGAGCGTGCGCGCGCGTTCTGTGATCGGCGCGGATGGCGCGAACTCAGCCGTGGCGCGTGAAGCGGTGCCAAAAGCGGGCAAGGCGCCGTTCGTGTTCGCCTACCATGAAATCGTGAAAACGCCGCAGAACGCCGACGCGAAATACGACTCCACGCGCTGCGATGTTTATTATCAGGGCAAGCTGTCGCCCGACTTTTACGCCTGGATTTTCCCGCACGGCGACACGGCCAGCGTCGGCATGGGCACGGCGCACAAGGGCTTTTCGCTGAAAGGCTCGGTAGCCGATCTGCGCGCGTCGGCTGGCCTGACAGATGTCGAAACCATTCGCCGCGAAGGCGCGCCGATCCCGCTCAAGCCGCTGAAAAAGTGGGATAACGACCGCGACGTGCTTCTCGCTGGCGACGCGGCGGGCGTTGTCGCCCCGGCTTCCGGCGAAGGCATCTACTATGCGATGGTCGGCGGGCGGCTGGCGGCGGAAACGGTCGACAAATATCTGACCACGGGCGACTCGCGCGTTCTGGCGCAGGCCCGCAAGAAGTTCATGAAAGCCCACGGCAAGGTCTTCTTCATCCTCGGTATCATGCAGTACTTCTGGTACAGCAGCGACAAACGGCGCGAGCGGTTCGTCAACATCTGCCGGGACAAGGATGTACAGGAACTGACCTGGCAGGCCTACATGCACAAGGAGCTGGTCAAGGCCAAGCCCGTCGCGCATGCCCGCATTTTCTTCAAGGACATGGCTCACCTTTTCGGTATGGTGAAGGCGTGACAACGCAGCCTGCTCGCAGACGGGCGATCCTGACTGCGGCATTGGCGGCGATAGCGATCGGCATTCTTGGCGCGACGATCACGGATGTCGGGCCATGGTATCAGGCGTTGCGCAAGCCCGATTGGCAGCCGCCGGACTGGCTTTTCGGCCCCGTGTGGACCCTGATTTTCGCACTTTCCGCGATCGCCGGCGTGAAGGCCTGGATCCGTGCGCCTGATCGATCTAGCGGGGATCTGATCATTGCGCTGTTCGCCCTTAACGGCTTCCTTAATATGCTCTGGAGCATCCTTTTCTTTCGCGTGAAGCGGCCAGACTGGGCGCTCATCGAAGTCGGCTTGCTCTGGCTATCCGTGCTGGCGCTGATTTTCGTACTCGCCCGCTACTCCCGCGTCGCGAGCTGGCTGCTGGTCCCCTACATCGCGTGGGTGACGTTCGCCGCGCTGCTGAACTGGAAAATCGTGCAACTCAACGCGCCTTTCGGTTAGGGAGGCCATGGCTGAACTTTTCGCCAGCGGACAGATCATCGACATCATACTGGCGCTTGTCGGTCTGGAGGCCGCGGCGCTCGGGCTTTATCGCTGGAAAACCGGACGCGGCGTCGCGCTCTCCGAGATTGGCCTCAACCTCATTTCCGGGGTTTGCCTGATGCTTGCTCTGCGCTCGGCGCTGGTCGCCGAATGGTGGGGCTGGACGGCCGCGTGGCTGACGGCGGCGCTCATCGCTCACGGCGCTGATCTGGTTAGGGTCTGGCGCAAATAGGGCGTGGGGTGCGTTAATGGAGCGGGTGAAGGGAATCGAACCCTCGTATTCAGCTTGGAAGGCTGCTGCTCTACCATTGAGCTACACCCGCATTCTAACGTCACGTTATCCAAAGCCATCGTAAAGTTCAAAGTCTTTTGGCGAGTTTGCGCGCGCGACATCACGGAAATCCGCCAATGCCCGATCGCGGTAGGCGCGGATGCGCGCCCGGAAATCAGAGTTTGGGCATCGCCGACATGCGCCGGGCTTGCACTCAGCGAGCATACGCGCTACATTTGTCACATGCACCGGGATACAAGGTGAACGATTCGGTTGAAGCACGCAGATTTATCTTGGCGTGATCCCGTTCGTATGGTAGTCACCCAACTTCAAACATCTAAACAAAGATTATCTCATTCATGCGGTTTGCTTTGGCAACTTTAAACGTTGCGACCGTTCCGGGTGTATGCGTCGGTCTTGCCGCAGTAAGCCGTAGAGGAGTGTAGCTCAATCGGCTAGAGCACCGGTCTCCAAAACCGGGGGTTGGGGGTTCGAGTCCCTCCACTCCTGCCAGCAAAGACCAGATAATTTCCTGTTGGACTGTTTACTGCGACGTGCAGCATTGCTGTTTCCGGCGCAAACTTTGATGAAATCCCGCTGCGGCGGCTGAGAAAATGAACGAGCTATGGCAAATCCATTTGAATTCCTGCAGCAGGTCCGGGCGGAAACAGCCAAAGTCGTGTGGCCTACCCGCAAGGAAACCATCGTAACAACCATCATGGTTCTCATCATGGCGACCCTCGCCGCGCTTTTCTTCCTGGCGGCGGATCAGGTGCTGAGTTGGGCCGTGTCCATACTACTTCAGATTGGCCGCTGACATTGGCTGACCCTGCTCAACAAACCGCACAGAACCCATCGATGACGAAGCGCTGGTACATCGTTCACGCCTACTCGAATTTCGAGAGAAAAGTGGCCGACGCCATTCTCGAGCGCGCCAAGGACGGCGGCCTGACGCACATGTTCGAGCAGGTGCTGGTGCCGATGGAAGAAGTGATCGAAGTGCGCCGCGGCCGCAAGGTCAGCACGGAGCGCCGCTTCTTCCCGGGCTACGTGCTCGTGAAAATGGATATGAATAACGAGGCTTATCACCTCATCAAGAATACGCCGAAGGTAACGGGATTTCTGGGCGCCGACAACAAGCCGACGCCAATCTCGGAGGCGGAAGCCGCACGAATTCTCAACCAGGTCAAGGACGGCGTCGAGCGGCCCAAGCCGACCATCACCTTCGAGATCGGAGAGCAGGTGCGTGTTGCCGACGGTCCGTTTGCGTCGTTCAACGGAAGCGTCGAGGAAGTGGACGAGGTGCGCGCTCGTCTCAAGGTGGCCGTGTCGATCTTCGGACGTCCGACGCCTGTCGAGTTGGAATATGCGCAGGTTGAAAAAATAGTCTGATTTCTGGTCTGTGGGAGGCGACCGGGGCAGCCATGGCCCCGCCAAGCGCCGCACCACAACCCCTTAGCAACCAGTCTGACTGGAAAGGGAATATCTGATGGCAAAGAAGATTATCGGTTACATCAAGCTGCAGGTGCCTGCAGGCAAGGCGAATCCATCGCCGCCTATTGGCCCGGCGCTCGGTCAGCGCGGCCTAAACATCATGCAGTTCTGCAAGGATTTTAACGCCGCGACGAAGGAAATGGAGCCGGAAATGCCGGTTCCTGTGGTTATTACCTACTATCAGGACAAGTCTTTCACGATCACAATGAAAACTGCGCCGGCCTCGTTTTTCCTGAAGAAGGCGGCGAAGATCAAAAGCGGCTCCAAAGAGCCCGGCAAGGGCGCCGCCATCGGAACGGTCACCATGGATCAGGTGCGCGAGATCGCTCAGGCCAAGATGAAGGATTTGAACGCTAACGATATCGATCAGGCGATGAAAATCATTGCCGGTTCCGCCCGCTCGATGGGCCTTCAGGTACAGGAGTAAGCGCAGATGGCAAATCCTGGAAAACGTCTGAAAGCCGCCCAGAAGGGCATCACGCCGGAAAAAGCCTACGATATCGACTCCGCAGTCAAGATGGTCAAGGAGCGCGCGAAGGCAAAATTCGACGAGACCATCGAGATCGCGATGAACCTCGGCGTCGATCCGCGCCATGCGGACCAGATGGTGCGCGGCGTATGCCAGTTGCCGAACGGCACGGGCCGTACGGCTCGCGTCGCAGTGTTCGCAAAAGGCGATCGCGCCGACGCTGCTCGCAAGGCCGGTGCGGATATCGTTGGCGCAGAGGATCTGGTTGAGGAAGTCCAGAAGGGCGTCATCAACTTTGACAAATGCATCGCCACGCCCGACATGATGCCGCTCGTCGGCAGGCTCGGCAAGGTTCTGGGCCCGCGCGGCCTGATGCCGAACCCGAAAGTCGGCACCGTCACCAACGATGTCGCGGAAGCCATTCGCGGCGCCAAGGGTGGGTCGGTCGAATTCCGCGTCGAGAAGGCCGGCATTCTGCACGCAGGCATCGGCAAGGCGAGCTTCACCGAACAGGCGCTTGTGGAGAATGCGAAAGCGTTCGCGGAAGCCGTCAGCCGGTCGAAGCCAGCGGGCGCAAAAGGCACTTATGTGAAGCGCGTGGCCCTTTCATCGACAATGGGGCCGGGGGTGGCGATTGAGCCATCGAGCCTGATGGGGTCGTAAACGGGCCTAGCCTCACGCCGGTTTGAAGAGATTTGTGAATTCCGGGTTGTATAACAGCAGCCCGGTGAGCCGGGGCCTCAAAAAGGTTCCGGCGTTTGCGCCGAAGGAATGAGTTTTGGCGCAAAACCTGTCCGAGACTGCGGGCGCCGACCAGAGCTTGGCTCTGTAAGGCTTAATAGCCGCCCACATGAGACGGGAACGGAACGCTTGAGACGCCTTACGTCCGTATGGCGGATCATGGTCGCGACGTCCTGGGACAGGAGTTTCTGTCCGGCGCTGGGGATTGCCCCAGTGGCGGCCTTGATCGAAACCGGCAGGAAGGGTTCGCCCATCCTGCCAAACTTGGAGAGACGCGGGTGGATAGAGTCCAAAAGAAAGAAGCGGTCGAAGACCTCGGCCAAATCTTTACACAGTCCGGCTCTGTCGTGGTTGCACGCTACGCCGGACTTACGGTGGCCCAACTGACTGAACTTCGTCGGCGCATGGGCGCAGTCGGAGCAAAGTTCACGGTCATCAAAAACCGCCTCGCCAAAATTGCGCTTGAGAACGCCGAAAGGGGTTCGGCGGCAGAGATGTTCACCCAGCCAACTGGCATCGCTTACGCGAAGGACCCGGTGGCTGCGGCGAAGGTCGCTGCTCAATACGCCAAGGAAAACGAGAAATTCGTCATTGTTGGCGGACTGCTCGGCAAGACGCCTCTCAATCAGGACGCGGTGAAGGCTTTGGCCTCCATGCCGTCGATGGAAGAGATGCGCTCGAAGCTTCTTGGCACCCTGAACGCTCCTGCGTCCATGCTTGCACGCACGCTGAACGCGCCCGCCGTGGGCCTCGTCACCGTGCTGGAAGCCTATCGCAAGAAGCAAGAAGGGCCGGCCGCAGGATCGGAAGCCGCATAAATCAACCGCAAATTTTAGCGAACTCGTCAACACATACGGAACCTGAGGTTAAGAAATGTCTGCAACACTCGATAAACTTTACGAAGACCTGTCGAAACTGACAGTGCTGGAAGTCGCCGATCTGGTGAAAAAGCTTGAAGAAGGCTGGGGCGTTTCCGCTGCGGCCGCTGCGCCTGCCTATGCCGGACCGATGCCTGGCGCCGCCGCAGCAGCAGCGCCGGTTGAGGAACAGACTGAGTTCAACGTCATCCTTACGGATTTCGGCGCTCAGAAAATCAACGTGATTAAAGAAGTGCGCGCCATCACGGGTCTCGGCTTGAAAGAAGCGAAAGACCTCGTTGAGGCCGCTCCGAAAGCGATCAAAGAAGGCGTGAACAAAGCGGAAGCGGAAGAGATCAAGAAAAAGATCGAAGCTGCCGGCGCTAAAGTCGACATCAAATAATACAGCCTCCGTCATTGCGAGGCCAAAAGCCGAAGCAATCCACACGATATGGATTGCTTTGTGGCCTGGCTTCTCGCAATGGCGGCGCCTAAGGCGGTTTTCGCCAACGACCGGACGACTAGGTCTTTGCCGTAAGCTGTCAGACTTTTAAATTAAAGGAGCGGACATGGGCCAGTCATTCATCGGCCGGAAGCGCGTGCGCAAGCACTTTGGCCGCATCGGTGAAGCCGCCGAGATGCCGAACCTGATCGAGGTGCAAAAGCAGTCTTACGATCAGTTCCTGATGGTCGCCGAGCCAATCGGAGGGCGCCCGCAGCAGGGGCTTCAGACGGTATTCAGCGCTATCTTCCCAATATCAGATTTCTCGGGTCGCGCACAACTCGAATTCGTCAGGTATGATTTTGACGCGCCCAAATATGATGTTGAGGAATGCACGCAGCGCGGCATGACTTACGCGGCGCCCCTGCGCGTCACGCTGCGCCTCATCACCTTCGATGTGAACCCTGACACGGGCGCCCGCTCGGTCAAGGACATCAAGGAGCAGGACGTCTATATGGGCGACATGCCGTTCATGACGAACAACGGCACATTCGTCATCAATGGCACCGAGCGCGTGATCGTATCGCAAATGCACCGCTCGCCCGGCGTATTCTTCGACCACGACCGCGGCAAAAGCCATGCGTCCGGCAAGCTGCTGTTCGCCGCCCGCATCATACCCTATCGCGGTTCGTGGCTCGATTTCGAGTTCGACGCGAAAGACCTCGTTTATGTCCGCATCGACAAGCGCCGCAAGCTGCCAGCGACATCTTTCCTCTATGCGCTCGGTTTCGATGACGAATCCATGTTGGGCGAGTTCTACGGCAAGATCCCGCTAAAATCCGACAAGCGCGGCTGGCGCATGGCCTTCGCGCCCGATCAGATGCGCGGCATGAAGCTGACGCATGACCTTATCGACGCCAAAACAGGCGAGACGCTGCTTGAAGCCGGCCAGAAGCTCCAGGCCCGGCAGGCACGCAAATTTAGCGAAGAAGGCCTCAAGGAAATCCTTATCCCCGAGGACGCGCTTTTCGGCCGCTATCTTGGCGAAGACATTGTCAACATGGAAACCGGCGAGATTTTCGGTGAGGCGGGTGATGAGATCGAGAAGGAAACGCTCGACAAGTTCCGCGAGTACGGGATCAAGGAATTTCCTATCCTCGATATCGACCATGTGAACACTGGCGCGTTCATCCGGAACACGCTGCATATCGACAAGAACAACGATCGCGAGGAAGCGCTCCTCGACATCTACCGCGTCATGCGCCCGGGTGAGCCGCCGACGGTCGACGCCGCCGAGTCGCTCTTTCGCGGCCTGTTCTTTGATAGCGAGCGCTATGACCTGTCAGCGGTCGGCCGCGTCAAGATGAACATTCGCCTCGACCTCGAGTGCGAGGACACGGTGCGCGTGCTCCGCAAGGAAGACGTTATCGCCGTCATCAAGACGCTGGTCGACCTGCGCGATGGCAAGGGTGAAATCGACGATATCGACAATCTCGGCAACCGCCGGGTGCGCTCGGTCGGCGAACTCATGGAAAACCAGTATCGCCTCGGCCTGCTGCGCATGGAGCGCGCCATCAAGGAGCGCATGTCGTCCGCCGAGATCGAGACGGTGATGCCGCAGGACCTCATCAACGCCAAACCGGCGTCGGCGGCGGTGCGCGAGTTTTTCGGCTCCAGCCAGCTTTCGCAGTTCATGGACCAGACCAACCCGCTGTCGGAAATCACGCACAAACGCCGCCTGTCAGCGCTTGGACCAGGCGGTCTGACCCGCGAGCGCGCCGGTTTCGAGGTGCGCGACGTGCATCCGACCCATTATGGCCGCATCTGCCCGATTGAAACGCCCGAAGGCCCGAACATCGGCCTGATCAACAGCCTTGCGACATTCGCGCGGGTGAACCAGTACGGATTCATCGAAAGCCCATACAGAAAAGTCAAGGACAGCAAGGTCACCGAGGAGGTGATCTATCTCTCCGCCATGACGGAGTCGCGCCATCACGTTGCGCAAGCCAACGCCAAGCTCGACGAAAACGGGATGTTTACCGAAGACCTCATCGTATGCCGCCACGCGGGCGACGTGATTCTGGTGCCGCCGTCCAAGGTGGACCTGATCGACGTTTCGCCAAAGCAGGTGGTGTCGGTCGCCGCCGCGCTCATCCCGTTCCTTGAGAACGACGACGCGAACCGCGCGCTGATGGGGTCGAACATGCAGCGCCAGGCGGTGCCGCTGGTGAAGGCTGAATCGCCGTTCGTCGGTACCGGCATGGAAGGCACTGTGGCGCGCGATTCGGGCGCCGCACACACCGCGAAGCGCGCGGGCATTGTTGATCAGGTGGATGCGATGCGCATCGTTGTGCGCGCGACGGAGGACGTGGGCCCGGGCGATCCCGGCGTCGACATCTACCGGCTGCGCAAGTTCCAGCGCTCCAACCAGAACACCTGCATCAATCAGCGTCCGCTGGTGAAGGTGGGCGATGTGGTGTCCAAGGGCGAGTTCATCGCCGACGGTCCCTCGACGGATCTGGGTGAGCTGGCGCTGGGCAAGAACGTGCTGGTCGCGTTCTTGCCGTGGAACGGCTACAACTATGAGGACTCGATCCTGATCTCCGAGCGCATCGTGAAGGATGACGTGTTCACGTCCATCCACATCGAGGAGTTCGAGGTCGCGGCCCGCGACACCAAGCTCGGGCCGGAGGAGATCACGCGCGACATCCCCAACGTCGGCGAGGAAGCCCTGCGCAACCTCGACGAGGCGGGGATCGTCTATATCGGCGCGGAAGTCGGGCCTGCGGACATCCTCGTGGGCAAGATCACGCCCAAGGGCGAGAGCCCGATGACCCCGGAAGAAAAGCTGCTGCGCGCGATCTTCGGCGAGAAGGCCTCGGACGTGCGCGACACGAGCCTGCGTCTCCCGCCGGGGGATTATGGCACGGTGGTCGAGGTGCGGGTGTTCAACCGGCACGGCGTGGACAAGGACGAGCGCGCGCTTCAGATCGAGCGCGAGGAAGTCGAGCGGCTGTCGCGCGACCGGGACGACGAGCTGGCGATCCTCGAGCGCAACATCTATTCGCGCCTGAAGGACATGATCCTCGGCAAGACCGCCGTGAAGGGCCCGAAAGGCGTCAAGGCGGGTTCCGAGATCACGGAAGAGCTGCTCGGCACATTGTCGCGCGGTCAGTGGTGGCAGCTTGCGCTGAGCGAGGACGCGGACGCGCAGGCGCAGGAAGCCCTGCACGGCCAGTACGAGCTTCAGAAGAAGACGCTGGACCGCCGTTTCGAGGACAAGGTCGTCTTCATCTCGGGGCTGGCCCGTGGACAGGGTCGCGAGCACGCCGTGCGCTTCGCGAAGGAGGGTGCGCGCATCATCGGCTTCGACGTCTGCGAGGACCTGCCGAACTGCTACTACCCGCTCAGCACCGAAGCGGACCTTGCCGAGACCGTCAAGCTGGTCGAGGCCGCCGGAGGGTCGATCCACGCCGAGAAGGCCGACGTGCGCGACCTGGACCAGGTCAAGCGCGTCGCCCACGCCGGCATCGATCGCTTCGGGCGCCTCGACGTGATCCTCGCCAACGCCGGGACC
>JBGSLP010000026.1:0-2475 GCA_041740655.1 Alphaproteobacteria bacterium | reverse complement strand
GCATTTCCTGCGCAAAAAATTCATGCGCGCGCGCATGGTCTCTAGCGTCGAGGGCGAGGCGGCGTAGACGGCGATAGCGCGCGGCGGCTTGCGGCGTTTGCGCCACTTTCATCGCGAACAGAAACCATGGACGGGGGTCGGCGTAATCGGCGCTTTTCCACTGCCGCCAGCGCCGCAAAGGCTCGGAAACCGTGATGTCTTCAAGGTCCGGGTCGTCCTGAAACCCGGCTTCGCTGAAGCTCGGCGGATTGCGGAACCGCGCTTCCGCCAGCACGAACGCCGCCTGCGTGCTGACCGAGTTGAACGTGGCGTCCTTGCTGAACTGCGTGCCTGCAAACACCGCCGGACCCGCAAAATGCGCCTGCGTAAAACGCGCATCGCCGGAGAAATTCGCGTTCGTCATGGAGGTTTCGCGTGCGAAATGCGCCTCGGAAAAATCCGCCTGCGCCATGAAGCGCGCGTCCTGAAACGAGGAGCCGCCAGCGAACGCGGCTTTCGAGAAATTCGCGAGCGCGCCGAATTCGGCCTTGTCGAAGGCGACCGGCCCGGAGAATTGAGCGGCTCCGAAGTCGCTCTCAGCCGTGAATTTTGTCTGCCGAAAGGATGAGGCTCCCAGAAACTGCGCGCCTTGGAAAATGGCTGGCGCGGCGAACGCACTTTCGCTGAAACGCGCCTCGCCTGAGAACTGGCTCTCGGTGAATCGAGCGCCGCCTGAAAAACGGGCGCGATTGAAGCTCGAAGTGCCGCCGAAATTGGCCCCCGGAAACGAGCCTTCCGCGACGAAGATCGCCTCGTCGAAGCGCGCGCTGCCCTCCAGCCTAGCTTTATGAAACTCGGCGTTGCCGTTGAACACCGCCGCGCGAAATTCGGCTTTTCCCATGAAATGCGCGCGTTGAAACCGCGCCGTCGGCACGAGCGGGCCGCTGCTGGTCGCCAGAAATTCCGTGCGTTCGAAACCGGCGGCGCCGACGAATACCGCATCGCTGAAATCGGCTATGCCTCGGAATTTCGCGGTGGCGAAATTGACGTCAGAGCTGAACTGCGCATGCGAGAAGTTTCCCGCGCCCTCAAAAACGGCGCCGTGGAAAATGGCGGTCTCGCTGAAAATGGCGGCCTGAAAGTTGGCGGGGCCGGGGAAAATGAACCCGGTGAACTGAGCGATGCTGATGAATTCATGACCGGCAAAGTCTGCGGCGGCCAATGCCAGCCATTGCCGTGTTTCTGCGTTCTCTCCCTCGCCAAACCAGTCGGCGCGCCATTTCCCCGCGTCTTCGAGGGCTTTTTTTGCCTCCATCGCGCTGGACGCCCAAGCATTCCAAGCGTCCTTGCCGGCTTCAAGCAACTCAAGCGTCTTGGTTTTGTCCATGCCACTGCCTCGAAACGCACGCAACGCGCCGCAGTTTTAGACCAAAAGATGCGGAAGGCATAAAGAATTCAAAATGGCCGCAAAACGGGGGTACGGGTGTTTCGCGGTTTAGCCCTGATCGAAGTCGCCCGGGCGCCCGATACCGAAAATAGCGCCCTGAGGGTCGCGCAGGATTGCGAACCGGCCGGAATTTGCGACATCGAATGGGGGCTCGATGATCTCCCCGCCTAGCGCTTCTGCTTTGCTTGCGCAGGCGTCGACGTCGGTGACGGCGATGAACGGCAGCCAGCTCGGCGGCAGCTTGGACGCGAGGTTGGGGCTGAGTTTCATCATGCCGCCAGCCTGATTCCACCCCATCATCCACACGGTATAGACCGGCTCGGACTCGTCGGCGGGTTTGAGGGAGTCCATGCCGCTGAGTTGAAACGTGCGCCATCCGATCAACTGCGTGTAAAAGCTGATCGCGCCGTTCTCGTCGGACGTGTGCAGTTCATTCCACCAGATGGTGCCGTTTGTTGTCATTTTGCTCCCTCGACAGTGTCAGGTCGCTCTTGCGCCAGAAACTGGCTGGCAACCTTTTCCATTCGTTTCATTCCTGCACAGTATTTTCTGGAATTTAGCAACAATAACAACTATTGCGTTTAGCTAAAAACGGAAAAGCTTGCGCGATGCGCCTTTGGATCACGATATCAGGCTTCGATACGGAGAATTTCTCCTTTTCCGAGCGCCGCCATGTCGCCGGCATAACGCCGAACGGGCGCGTTGAGGACTTGTGCAAGCCCGCTATGGATGGGGGAAAGCTGTTTGGCCATAAGGCGCATCAGCGTTAGTTCATGCCGGCCGCAATCCATGAAGCCGGGGCCGAATTCGCCCGCTTGCCCTTTCAGAATGATAGTGCCACGGCCCATCAGATATCCCGGATATTCGTCCGCGCCCTGTATGGCGATAATTGTGCCTGCAACCATGCGGGCGCCCAGATAGGCTCCCGACCGTCCATCGACGATCAGCAGTCCGCGCCGCATCCTGTCGCCGGTTTTCGCGCCCGAGGCGCCGCGTATCATGAGAACGCCGCCACGCATACCAGTCGCCGCGCCGGGAAGCGCGCCGCC
>JBGSLP010000025.1:0-1995 GCA_041740655.1 Alphaproteobacteria bacterium | reverse complement strand
TTGGTGAGACGCGCCGAGATTTGCCCAGGCGTCTCCCGCGTCAGGCGCGCATAATCAGCATTCAGAAGATGCGCAAACAATCGCTCCTGAATGCCAAGCATGATTTTGAAGCCGACGCGATGCGAAAGCACGGACTGAAGGTAATCGCACGTTCCCTTTAACGCCGTTATGCCCACAATCGCCAGCAGGATCCATTTGAGCACCTCCATGTCCTTGGCGGCCAGCATATCGTAGGAGTGCTTGATGATGACCGGGTACAAGCCGGTCGTGCTCGCCAGCAACGCCATAATGCCGATCACAACCATGATCTCTCGCAGATGCGGGCGCACCCACTCGCGCCAGCAACGCTTCATCAATGGAACTGAAGAGGCGTCTATCGGCTTTTTCGGCCGATCCTGCTTGTCCTTTGAGGCTTTGACCATGCGTATTTTCTTCGCGTTGTGCGGCTTGGCGTGTCGTGCAGCGCACAACTTGCATGGGTGAGTAAGCAGAGTCAAATAAGCTGCTGTTGAATGTTAATCCGCCGAAGCCTGCGCCTCGCGTCAGCTGGCAAAATCGAGGTCGTGTCGTTGCTCCAGCGCTTACAGCTGCCTCTGCCGGTATGCGGCGCGGGAGCCTCAATCTCCCTGGCTTCTTACCCAGTCGCTGACTGATTCCGGGGCGGTAGGTTGAGCGCGCTCAACAACTGGCGCTGCAACTGGGTCCACTGCAGGAACGGCCAGAGCGACGGCCACCTGAGGCGCGTCTTTACACCAGTCCTTGACCGGCTGCTTTCTTCCCTGCTGCGGTGCAGGGTTTCTGACCATCTGCACCAGACCGCGGCCAATCATTGGAGCATCAGCCGACGCGGGCCGCAACTGGTCGGCTTTCAGCGGTTGCCATTCGGGAAACTGATTCGCCTTGGCATGCTGGCTCGCCCGGCACCACATGACGGCGGTAAGCTGCTCGAATTTGAACGTGCCGTTCGCCGCAGCCGTAAACTCGACGGTGTCGTTTTCGCGAGGCGTGACGATCACATCTCTGACTGGCGTGATGCCGCCGACCGGAACCTGGAGGTTCGGCGTTTGCAGGCTCGCGTCATTTTGCAGAGCCTGCGGCGAACCGCATGCCGCGATGGCGACCGCCACGCCCGCCAGCGATAACCCTGTCATTATCGTTTTCATGAAACTATCCCGCTTGACTGTTCTAAGGCGCCGTCGAAGCCGACATATCCAAAGCTTCTACGCCTGAAATAAAATCTGTGTGAGCTGGATGGCTGAATGAGGGCCGAAAAGCGGGCGTTTATGGCGAGAGCATAATTCCCTAGAATGTGTCCCAATCGACACATCAGGCATTTCTTGCGGCGGTCGGCACGTCCTGACACCAGTTTTTCTGCTTCGCCAGCGTCTGCTTGCCCTCCGGCGGGCGACCGCGAAACATTTTGATGACGCCGACAGCCTGCTGCGCTCCGCCGCCAGATCCGGCGAAGGACTGGCTCAGGCTTTCCGCATACCATCCGTCATATTTGCGCGCGCCCGCTTCCTGCCGCGCCCGGCACCACAGCACCGCCATGAGATCGGTCACCTTGAACTTGCGGCTGGCAATGGCGGTGAGTTGCAACTGGTCGCCCGGTCGCTCGCTGACGGCGACCTCGGAAATCGAGGATATGCCGCGACCGGGAATGCGCGCCGCATCGAGGTTGTTTTGCGCTGGCGCCTGCACGCCAGGATTGGCGCACGCGGCCACCAGGGCGCAGGTTATGAGCACCCCCGCCCACCGCGCGTTCGATGACAAGTCAGTCTTCTTATGCATGAGCTTCGCGCACCTTTTGCAGACGGTCTATGTGATTTGGCGGCATGTCGACAATAGGGCGCGGTGAAAAACCTTGCGTTTCACCGCTGACGCCACCACCATACATGAAACCGAGGGGGGCTGGATGCATCCGGCTGAGACCTGCGCTAACGCCGCGCGGCCACCCTTTGAACCTGATCCGGCTAAAACCGGCGGAGGGACGGA
>JBGSLP010000024.1:0-13419 GCA_041740655.1 Alphaproteobacteria bacterium | reverse complement strand
CCTGCAAGCTGTGCGAGGCGATCTGCCCGGCGCAGGCCATCACCATTGAGGCCGGCCCACGCCGCAACGACGGCACGCGCCGCACCACGCGCTACGACATCGACATGGTGAAGTGCATCTATTGCGGCTACTGCCAGGAGGCGTGCCCCGTTGAGGCCATCGTCGAGGGGCCGAACTTCGAATTCGCCACCGAAACGCGCGAGGAACTGCTCTATGACAAGGAGCGCCTGCTCGCCAACGGCGACCGCTGGGAGCGCGTCATCGCCAAAAACCTCGAACTCGACGCGCCTTATCGCTGATCGCTCAAGGCGCCAGCAGATTTAACTTCAGTTCTGGCTCGTAAGCCCGGAAGTCGGCATCGGCCGTCACCCAAGTGGCGCCAGCTTCGATGGCCAGCGCAGCAAGATAAGCGTCTGGCACGGAATTGCCGCGCGCCCCGGTTTTCTCCACCAGTCGCAGGAATATCGGCCAGTGATTGGCGCCAGGCATGATGCCTATGGCGTTATCCGAGTTGCGTATGGCGCTCGCAAAAGCGGGGGCGACGGGGAGCGGTGTTTGCTGACGGAAGATTTTTGGATGCGTCACAACGCGGATGAAACTGCTTAAGATGGTTTCGCACACATACATTCCCGTCGACGACTGGAGTTCGTCGGTTAGCCAATTGCGGTAGAACTCGTGCTGCGGCGTGTCCTCGCGGTGCGCGTAGACAAGGATATTCACGTCGCACAAATTCACCGCGCAACGCCGTCCATTTGGTCTTTCAATGCGGCTGAGTTACTTAGTTCGACACCGGGTTGTACGCCGTCTCCCTTGAAGGTCGGCAAAATGACTCGCCGCGGGGACTGCACGCCTCGTTCGCGCTCGATCGTCGCTGTGAGGGCGTCACGCATCAACTGAGTGAAAGTGCGGTTTGTCCGCGCCGCGTGCTGCTTGGCGGCTTTCAAGACATCTTCGGGCAAATGAACGGTTGTTCTCATTTATGCATACTGACATATGTATGTCTGTTCGACAAGGATTCTGGCCGCTGCGGTGAAAAGCCATCCCCGCCGCATAAACCATAAAGAGGCTTGAGCGAAGCGCGCCAAGAAGGTAAACGCTGAAGCATGTCCATCGCCGCTGCTTTCTTCTACCTCTTTGCGTTTGTCACCATAGCCTCCGGGTTCATGGTCATAACCGTGCGCAACCCGGTTCACGCCGTGCTGTTCCTGATCCTCGCGTTTTTCAACGCGGCTGGCCTGTTCCTGCTGTTGGGCGCCGAGTTCATCGCGATGATCCTCGTCATCGTCTATGTCGGCGCGGTTGCGGTGCTCTTCCTGTTCGTCGTGATGATGCTGGATGTGGATTTCGCCGAGCTGCGCGCAGGGTTCATGAAATTGCTGCCGGTCGGCGCGGCAGTCGGCCTCGTCCTGCTGGCCGAGCTTATCCTCGTTGCGGGAAGCTGGACGACGCTTGCGCCCGCCGCCATGAAGCTCAAAAGCCCAATTCCAGACGTTGCGCAGGTCTCCAACACGGAGGCGATTGGCCGGGTTCTCTATACCGATTACGTCTTTTATTTCGAGGTCGCGGGCCTCATCCTGCTGGTCGCAATGGTCGGCGCGATCGTGCTGACGTTGCGCAGCCGCGTCGGCGTCAAAAGGCAGAATATCGCAACACAGGTCGGGCGACGGCCTGAGGACGCCATCGCGGTCGTCAAGGTTCCAACAGGCAAGGGGCTGTCATGACGGATATAGGACTGCCGCACTACCTCACCGTCGCCGCCATCCTGTTCACCCTCGGCATTTTCGGCATTTTCCTCAACCGCAAGAACGTCATCGTCATCCTGATGTCGATCGAGCTGATCCTGCTCGCCGTCAATATCAATATGGTCGCCTTTTCCGCCTATCTCGGCGATCTCACCGGCCAGATATTCGCGCTGCTGATCCTGACGGTCGCGGCGGCGGAGGCGGCCATCGGCCTCGCCATCATCGTCGTCTACAACCGCAATCGCGGGTCGATCGCGGTCGATGACGTCAGCATGATGAAAGGGTAGGGGGATGGCGCTCACTATGATCGTTGCCAGAAATCTTCCCGACGTCATTGCGAGGAGCGAAGCGAGGAAGCAATCCACCGCGCACCGCGGACCTGGATTGCTTCGCTGCGCTCGCAATGACGCCGCGATAGGGGCGAGGGATGTATAGCGCCATCGTCTTCCTGCCCCTCGCGAGCGCGCTGCTGATCGGGATTTTCGGCAATCGCCTCGGCGACAAGGTCTCGGGGCTGTTGTCCTCGACGATGGTGCTGACCGCCGCCGCGCTTTCGTGGATCGCCTTCTATCAGGTCGGGTTCGACGGCCACACCGCCCGCGTGCCTGTGCTGGAGTGGATGACATCGGGCGACATGCGCGCCGTGTGGTCCTTGCGCATCGATACGCTGACCGCCGTCATGCTCGTCGTGGTGAACACCGTCTCGGGCCTCGTGCACCTCTACTCCATCGGCTACATGGAGGAGGACGACAGCCAGCCGCGCTTTTTCGCCTACCTTTCGCTGTTCACATTCGCGATGCTGACGCTGGTGACGGCGGATAACTTCGTGCAGATGTTTTTCGGCTGGGAGGGCGTCGGTCTCGCCTCCTACCTGCTCATCGGCTTCTGGTACAAGAAGCCATCCGCCAACGCCGCCGCGATCAAGGCGTTCGTCGTGAACCGCGTGGGCGATTTCGGCTTCGCGCTCGGCATTTTCGCGGTTTTTATGATCTTTAAAACCGTCGATTTCGACAGCGTGTTCGCCGCCGCGCCGGATCAGGTCGGCAAGACCATGAGCTTTCTCGGCTACGACCTCGACGTGATGACGGTCATCTGCCTGCTGCTGTTCATGGGCGCGATGGGCAAATCGGCGCAATTCCTGCTGCACACCTGGCTGCCCGACGCGATGGAAGGGCCAACGCCGGTCTCTGCGCTCATTCACGCGGCGACCATGGTGACGGCTGGCGTTTTCTTGGTGGCGCGGCTCTCACCCATGTTCGAGCTGTCGCAGACCGCGCTGACTGTGGTGACGGCGGTCGGCGCGCTTACCGCGATCTTCGCCGCAACCGTCGGTCTCGCGCAGAACGACATCAAGCGCGTGATCGCGTACTCGACGTGCTCGCAGCTTGGCTATATGTTTGTGGCGCTCGGCGTCGGCGCATATTCGGCGGGTATTTTCCACCTTTTCACCCACGCGTTCTTCAAGGCGCTGCTGTTCCTTGGGGCCGGTTCGGTCATCCATGCGATGCATCACGAGCAGGACCTGCGCAACATGGGCGGGTTGCGGAAAGCGCTGCCGATCACGTTCTGGATGATGATGATCGGCACGCTTGCGCTAACCGGATTCCCGTACACCGCTGGATATTTCTCGAAGGATATTATCGTCGAGTCCGCCTATGCTGCCCAGAACGAGGCCTCGCGCACGGCGTTCTGGCTGCTGGTCTCCGCCGCGTTTCTAACATCGCTTTACTCGTGGCGTCTGATGTTCATGGCCTTCTTCGGGAGCCCTCGCGCGGACAAGCACACGATGGAGCACGCGCATGAATCGCCGTGGGTGATGCTCGTGCCGCTTATCATACTCGCCGTTGGCGCACTGGCGGCCGGGATTGTGTTCTACAAACCCTTCGTCGGTTACGGCTACGCCGACTTCTGGCGGGCGGCGCTGTTTACCCTGCCGGACAACAAAATTCTCGAGGACGCGCACAAGGTGCCCAAATGGGTCGTCTGGTCGCCGACCATCGCTATGGCCGGCGGATTTATTGTCGCCCTTTTCGCCTACGTACTTGTGCCGTCAACGCCTGCTTTTGTGGTGCGGGCGTTCTGGCCCATCCACGCCTTCCTGTACAACAAGTGGTATATCGACGAATTGTACGACTGGATTTTCGTACGCCCTTACCGCTGGCTGGCCCGGACGCTGTGGAAAGTCGGCGATGGCGCGATTATCGACGGCCTTGGGCCGGACGGCATCGCGGCTCGCGTCGTGGACGTGACGAACCGCACCGTTAGGGTGCAAACGGGTTATGTCTATCACTACGCATTCACGATGCTGGCGGGCGTCGTGCTGCTGGTGAGCTACTTCCTCTATCTCTATATGCGGGCGCTGTAAGTCATGACAGATTGGCCCATTCTATCGACGGTCACATTCCTACCGCTGCTCGGCGCTGCGCTGATCATGCTGCTCCGGGGCGACGACGCGGACAGCCGCCGCAACGCCCGCTGGATCGCGCTGTGGACGACGCTCATCACGTTCGGCGTTTCGCTGTTCATCCTTATCGGCTTCGACCCATCGACAGCCAATTTCCAATTTGTCGAAAAGCATCCGTGGATCGGCGACGCGATCAGCTACCACATGGGCGTCGATGGCATATCTATGCCGTTCGTTATCCTCACGACGCTGCTGATGCCGCTGTGCATCCTCGCAAGCTGGGAGGCGATCGAGACGCGCGTGAAGGAATACATGATCGCGTTTCTGGTGCTCGAAACGCTGATGATCGGCGTCTTCTGCGCGCTCGACCTCGTGATCTTCTACCTGTTTTTCGAGGGCGTCCTCATTCCGATGTTCCTCATCATCGGCGTCTGGGGCGGCAAGCGTCGCATTTACGCGAGCTTCAAATTCTTCCTCTACACGCTGCTAGGCTCGGTGCTGATGCTGCTCGCCATCATGGCGATGTATACGGCGGCGGGCACGACGGACATCCCCACGTTGCTCGCGTTCAAATTCACAGCTGACATGCAGTTCTGGCTGTGGCTGGCGTTTTTCGCATCCTTCGCGGTGAAAATGCCTATGTGGCCTGTGCACACATGGCTGCCCGACGCGCATGTGGAGGCGCCGACCGCCGGGTCGGTCATTCTCGCGGGCATCCTGCTGAAAATGGGCGGCTACGGGTTTCTGCGCTTCTCGCTGCCGATGTTCCCGCTGGCATCCGCCGATTTCGCGCCGCTCATCTTCGCGCTCAGCGTCGTTGCGATCATCTACACGTCCTTCGTCGCCTACGCGCAGGAGGATATGAAAAAGCTGATCGCGTATTCCTCCGTCGCGCATATGGGCTTCGTGACGATGGGGATATTCACCGCGACGACGCAAGGGATACAGGGCGGCGTTTTCCAGATGATCAGCCACGGCGTCATATCCGCCGCGCTCTTCCTGGCCGTCGGCGTCATTTATGACCGTATGCACACGCGCGACATCGCAGCTTACGGCGGGCTTGCCGAGCGAATGCCGCTTTACGCTTTCTGCTTCATGCTGTTCACCATGGCGAATGTCGGGCTGCCCGGCACCAGCGGCTTCGTTGGCGAATTCCTTACCCTGATGGGCGCCTTCCGGGTCAACACATGGGTCGCGTTTTTCGCAACCTTCGGCATCATCCTGTCCGCCGTCTACGCCCTGTACCTCTATCGGCGGGTGATTTTCGGCAAGCTGGAGAAGGCCAACCTGCAGGCGATAGCCGACCTGTCGCCTCGCGAAATCGCGATCATGGCGCCGCTGGTCATTCTCACGCTTGTGCTCGGGTTTTATCCGGCACCGGTGCTCGATTATACCGCCGCATCGGTCGAAAAGCTGATCTTGAACTACGATGCGGCGCTGGCCGCAGCCGGAAAAACGCAGTTCGCGGCGCAATAGGGACCTTTCGATGCCATCCGAAATCGCCGCACTGATCAACGGATTTGCGCTTGCGCCGGAGGTGTTCCTGGCGATCAGCGCTATCGTCCTGCTGCTTGGCGGGGTCATGCGCGAGGAAACGTCCGCCGGGCCGGTTTCGATACTCGCCATCCTCGCGCTGATCCTCACGGGGGCGCTCGTTGCATTCGCCGAGCCCGGCGCCCGCACGGCCTTCGGTGGCGCCGTGATCGACGACGCCTTTGCGCGGATGATGAAGCTGCTGACGCTCGCCGCGTCGGCGCTCTCGATCATCCTCTCGCTCGATTACCTGCGCCGCGAGGGGATTTTCAAGTTCGAATACCCGGTGCTCATCCTGCTCTCGACGCTCGGCATGATGCTGATGATTTCCTCCAACGATCTCATCACGGTCTATCTCGGCCTCGAACTTCAAAGCCTTGCGCTCTACGTGATCGCTGCGTTTCACCGCGATAACGTCCGCTCGACTGAGGCGGGGCTGAAATATTTTGTGCTGGGCGCGCTGTCGTCGGGAATGCTGCTTTATGGATGTTCGCTGGTATATGGCGCGACGGGCTCGACCTCGTTCGCCCAGATCGCGGTTGTCGCGCAGGCCCAGCCAGCCTCGATTGGTTTGATCTTCGGTCTGGTTTTCGTCATCGCGGGCCTCGCGTTCAAAGTCTCGGCGGTGCCGTTCCACATGTGGACGCCCGACGTTTACGAGGGCGCGCCGTCGCCAGTCACAGCGTTTTTCTCAGCCGCGCCGAAAGTGGCCGCCATTGCGCTGTTCACCCGGGTGGTTATCGACGCTTTCCCTGGCGCGTCCGATCAATGGCGCCAGATTGTCATCGCGATTGCTGTCGGGTCTATGGCGCTCGGCGCGTTCGCCGCGATCGGCCAGCGCAACATCAAGCGGCTGATGGCGTATTCCTCCATTGGCAATGTCGGCTTTGCGCTTGTGGGTCTATCAGCGGGCACGGTCGCTGGCGTGCAGGGCGTGATTATCTATATGGCGATCTATATCGCCATGACGCTCGGCGCGTTCGCCTGCATTATCGCGATGCGGCGGGATGGCCAATCCGTCGAGGATATCAACGAACTTGCAGGACTGTCGCGACGCCAGCCGGTCACGGCGTTCATACTGGCGATGCTGATGTTTTCCCTCGCAGGCATACCCCCGCTCGCCGGGTTCTTCGCAAAATTTTATGTATTCGACGCGGCGATCAAAGCCGAACTGTTCTGGCTTGCCGTATTCGGCGTCGTGATGTCAGTCATCGCCGCGTTCTATTACATCCGTATCGTGATCATCATGTATGTTTATGAACCGGCGGAAAGTTTTGAACCCATGGCGGGGTCGGTTAAATTTGTGCTGGCTCTTACAGGCGCATTCGTGTTGTTATATTTTGTAATTCCGAACCCGCTTATCGAAACCGCCGCTTTTGCCGCGCGCTCACTGTTTTAGCATGACCCATGGCTTTGCCGTTTAGACCTACCGTACCGAATGGCCTGCCAGCGGGGTACCGGCTTACAGAATACGATTCTATCGACTCGACCAACGCGGAAGCGTTGCGATCCGCGGCGTCCGGCGATATGGGCGGCTTGTGGATCCTCGCGGGTGAGCAGCTTGGCGGGCGCGGGCGGGCAGGGCGACCATGGGTATCGCCGCCCGGAAATCTCTATGCAAGCCTCCTGCTTCGACCGAACTGCTCGGCCACCGCCGCGCCGGGCCTCTCGCTTCTGACGGCCGTGGCCGTCCGCGAGGCGATCGCGAGCATGCCCGGCGCTGGTCTGAAGAATGGCGCCCTCAGGCTCAAATGGCCCAACGACATTCTCCTCGATGGCGCGAAAGCGGGCGGCATCCTGCTGGAGAGCGCCGGAAACGCTGGCCGTGCTGACTACGCCATCGTGATAGGTATCGGACTGAATGTTGGCCAGCACCCAAGCGGCCTCAAGCGCTCCGTTGCAAACCTCTCGCGCCTGTCGCCAGCTTTGGGGGTTTGGGAGCTTTTTACAGCGATCGCCGCAAGCATGGACCACTGGCTGACCTTATGGCGCAACGGCGACAATTTTGCCGCCATACGCGATGAATGGCTGAAGCACGCGCACAGCATTGGCTCGCCCGTTTCGGTGCTCGTCAACGGAACGGTTGTCGACGGCGTATTCCTCGGGTTAGATGAGAGCGGCGCATTGCGGCTCGGCGACCGAGGCGCTGGCGGAGAACGCCGCGTGACTGCAGGGGATGTCTTTTTCTGATATTTTCGCTCGCAACGCAAAACTTTTAACACATGACGGAGACTGGATGCCCCGCGATCTCGCGCAAGACGACATGGTTTTCCTTGCCCTTGGCGGCGTCGGCGAAATTGGCATGAACGTTTATCTTTACGGCGTCGGCCCGGAGGACGACCGTAAATGGCTGCTCGTAGACCTGGGCGTGACTTTTCCGGACGACCGCGAGCCGGGCGTCGATCTCGTTCTTCCCGACATCCGCTTCATCGAGGAAGAACGCACCAACCTCGTGGGCATCCTGCTGACCCACGCGCACGAAGACCATTTCGGAGCCGTTCCCTATCTGTGGCCGCGCCTGCGCGTTCCGATTTTCGGCACCCGTTTTACCATCGAAATGCTGAAATCCAAGCTGCACGAGCATGCGTGGAAGACCGAAGTGCCGCTCAATGTCATCCTGAGCGGAGGGCGCCTGAATATCGGGCCGTTCGATGTCGAACTGGTGAACATGGCGCACTCCATCCCGGAGACGAGCGGCGTCGTGTTTCGCCACGGCGGGCGGGTCGTGTTTCATACGGCGGACTGGAAGCTCGACCCGGAGCCGGGGATGGGTCCGGGCACCGATATCCAGAAGCTGGAGGCGCTTGGCGCGGAAGGCATCGACGTCATGATCTGCGACAGCACCAACGTGCTGGTCGAAGGCGTCGGCGGATCGGAAGCCGATGTTGAACGCGGGCTCTCGATGCTGATCAATGGCGCCAAGGGCCGGGTCGCCATCACCACCGTCGCATCCAACGCCGCGCGCCTTCTCGCCGTCGCCAAGGCGACCAAGGCGGCGGGGCGCGAGCTTGTGCTTGCAGGCCGGGCAATGCACCGGGTGGTGGAGGCGGCGCGCGAGAGCGGCATCTGGCCGTCCGGCTTTGAGTTTCTGACCGAGGATGAATTCGGGTATTTGCCCGCCGAGAAGGTCGTGCTCTTGTGCACCGGCAGCCAGGGTGAGCCAAGGGCGGCGCTTGCCCGGATCGCGGAGGATGAACACCCCCGCATCACGCTTAATCGCGGCGACATGGTGATTTTCTCCAGCCGGACCATTCCGGGCAACGAGAATGCGGTGCTGCGTGTGCAGAACAATCTCGCCGATCAGGGCGTAGAGATTATCACCGGCGACGATGCAACGATGGTTCACACCTCCGGGCACCCGCGCCGGGGCGAATTGCAGAGAATGTACGGGTTCACGAAGCCTAAAATGCTCATCCCCGTGCACGGCGAGGCCCGGCATCTGGAGGAGCACATTCGTTTCGCGGGCGAGAACGGGCTTAAAACACTAGGCGGCGTTCGCAACGGCTCGATCGTGCGGCTGTTGCCAGGGCCGGTGCAGGTCATCGACGACGCCCCGGTCGGGCGCCTTTATCGCGATGGCCACCTGACCGTGCCGTCCGAGGAAGGTCCGGTGCAGGAGCGCCGCAAGCTTGCCCATGTCGGCGCCGTCACGGTCTCGCTGGTGCTGCGGCGCGATGGCGATATCGCCGCCGATCCGCAATGCGTGATGACCGGCGTGCCCGAATTCGACGAGGACGGCGAACATTTCGAGGATATTGTCGAGAAAGCCGTGCACGGCGCGCTGACCAGCATTCCACGCGCGCGGCGCAAGGATGCATCCATGGTGCAGGAGGCGGTCCGCCGTTCCGTACGCGCGGCTGTCAACGCCGCCTGGGGCAAAAAGACCGTTTGCTCCGTGATGGTTACGGTTGTTTGATAAGGTCCAGGCCGGGAGGGTAAAGGGATGATAGGACGTCTGAACCATGTCGCAATCGCGGTGCCGGATCTCGCCGCCGCCGCCGCCGTTTATCGTGACAGGCTCGGCGCAACGGTTTCGGAGGTCGTCGCCCAACATGAGCACGGGGTGAGCACGATTTTCATCGAACTGCCGAACACGAAAATCGAACTTCTGGAGCCGCTCGGAGAAAACTCGCCCATCGCCGGTTTTCTGGAGCGCAATCCGGGCGGGTCGATCCATCACCTTTGTTACGAGGTAGACGACATATATGCCGCCCGCGACAAGCTTGCGGCGGACGGCGCGCGCATCCTTGGCGATGGCACGCCCAAAATCGGCGCCCATGGCAAGCCGGTGCTGTTTCTCCACCCGAAGGATTTTTTCGGCACTCTGGTCGAGCTTGAGCAGGCATGAGTACAACGCTTGGCTTGGCGATTTACTTTATCTGCTGGTGGATGGTCTGGTTCGCCGCGCTCCCGTTTGCCGCGCGCGGTCGCGGGCAGGACGCATTGAACGTGCCGGACGTCAAGCCGCCGGTCAGCCTCTGGTTGCTCGCGGGCGTGACGACGCTCATTTCAGGGCTTATATTCGCGGTGATTTACGCTGTGATCGCCTATCGGCTGCTTCCGATCGATCAGCTTCCAATTTGATCTGGCCAGCGCTCCCGCAAGGGGTCGGCCAATAAAAAATGACGAGCTTTTGGAGCCCGTCATTTGCAGTTCAATTTGCTTCGGTGCGAATTATTAAAAGCCAATTCACCGATGGCGCGATGTGCGTGCGATCGGCCTTTTATGGCGCCCGTGCTTTTGGTGTTATCCTCCCAGACTTGGACCGTCTTCCGCAAAATTACGCAACAGGCTCTCCCTTGCGGCTAACATTCCAGCGCGAAGCATGACACATCATGCATTTCACGAAGGGCAGGGTAGCTAAAAATGCAAGGCTTGTCATCTGTGTTATTCAAATCATACCGTGACCGTTTGTCCTATGTTACCAACGGTGAGGATATCCCATCGCGTGGCGCTTTCAAGCGATTGCGTGTGCTGCGTTAAGCGTTTAACACACTCTATATTAAATCCTGCACGCTGAAAGATAATCATGCGCCTGAGCCGCTATTTTCTGCCAATCCTTCGCGACGACCCTAAAGAGGCGGAAATCATCTCGCACCGGCTGATGTTGCGCGCAGGCCTCGTTAGGCAATCGAGCGCCGGCATTTATTCGTGGCTGCCGCTCGGGCTGCGCGTGCTCAAGAAAATCGAGCAGATCGTGCGCGAGGAGCAGGATCGCACTGGCGCCATCGAGCTGCTCATGCCGACCATCCAACTGGCGGACCTGTGGCGCGAGAGCGGTCGTTATGACGCCTACGGCCCGGAAATGCTGCGGATCAAGGACAGGCATGAGCGCGACATGCTGTTCGGCCCGACGAACGAGGAGCAGATCACGCAGATCTTCCGCGACAGCGTCAAATCCTACCGCGACATGCCGCGCACGCTCTACCACATCCAGTGGAAATTCCGCGATGAGATTCGCCCGCGATTCGGCGTGATGCGTGGCCGCGAATTCCTGATGAAGGACGCTTATTCGTTCGACCTGACCGAGGAAGCGGCGCGTCATTCCTACAACAAGATGTTTCTCGCCTATCTGCGTACCTTCGCGCGCATGGGGCTGAAAGGCATCCCCATGAAGGCCGATACCGGCCCCATCGGCGGAGACTTGAGCCACGAGTTCATCATTCTGGCGCAGACCGGCGAGAGCGAGGTATTCTGTCACCGCGATCTGGTCGACATGCCCGCACCGCCCGAAACCATCGACTATGACGCCGATCTGACCGGCGAGGTCGAAAAGTGGACCGGCAAATATGCGGCCACCAGCGACATGCACGACGCGTCGCAGTTCGAGCGCGACGTGCCTGAGGATGCACGCGTGTCCGCGCGCGGCATCGAGGTCGGGCATATCTTTTTCTTCGGCACGAAATACTCGCAGCCGATGAAATGCCAGGTGCAGGGGCCGGACGGCGGCATCGTACTTGCGCAGGGCGGCTCTTACGGCGTCGGCGTATCGCGGCTTCTGGGCGCAATCATCGAGGCCAGTCACGACGATGCGGGCATCATATGGCCGGAAGCCGTCGCGCCGTTCAAGGTCGGCCTGATCAGCCTCAAACCGGGCGATGAGGCGACGGACAAGGCGTGCGAGACGCTCTATGCAGGCTTGAGCGCAGCGGGCGTCGATGTGCTCTATGACGACACTGACGAGCGCGCGGGCGGCAAGTTCAAGACCATGGATCTGATCGGCCTGCCATGGCAGGTGATCGTCGGACCGAAAGGTCTGGCGGCTGGCGAGGTCGAGATAAAAAACCGCGCAACGGGCGAGCGTGTTAACGCAACGCCTGCCGACGCCATAAAAATGCTTGAAGTGCCAGTCTCCATGCAATCCAAATCCACGCAGGCGTCGGCAAGCGCCGAGGCGGCCATAACTGCGCGCGATAGAAAAGCAAAGGCGAAAGCATGACCACTGCGGCCATGAAAGAGACCCGGCCATTTGCGCCGTTCGAGTGGGTGCTCGCGTCACGTTATCTGCGCGCTAGGCGCAAGGAAGGCTTCATCTCGGTGATTGCGGGCTTTTCCTTCATCGGGATCATGCTCGGCGTCGCCACGCTTATCATAGTGATGTCGGTCATGAACGGCTTCCGGAAGGAACTATTCGACAAGATTATGGGGCTGAACGGCCATGTCATCGCGCGCCCGCTTGCGCGCACGTTCACGGACTATGACGACGTGGTAAAACGGCTGCTGGACGTGCCCGGCGTCGTGATGGCGGCCCCGATCATCGAGGGGCAGGCCATGATGTCCACGCCTGCAAGTTCGACGGGGGCTATCGTTCGCGGCATTCGCGAAGCCGACCTAAATGATCTGGAAAGCGTTTCCAAGAACATATTCTTCGGCACGCTGGATGGGTTTGACACGAGCGGCGGTATTACCATCGGCTCGCGCCTCGCCAATTCGATGAATGTGACGGTCGGCGGCGAGGTGACGCTCATTGCGCCGCGCGGCGCCTCCACGCCGTTTGGCACGTCGCCGCGCACCAAACGCTATCCGGTCGTCGCCATCTTCGAGATCGGCATGTCCGAATATGACAGTTCGATCGCGTTTCTGCCGCTCGGCGAGGCGCAGCGATTTTTCAACATGGGCGATACCGCGTCGGTTCTCGAAGTCATGGTCGAAAATCCTGACGAGGTTGATAAAATCACGCCCGCCATGGGCGAGGCGGCGGGGCAGGACATCGTCCTGAACGACTGGCGCAGCAGGAATGCGACGTTCTACAATACGCTTCAGGTCGAGCGGAACGTCATGTTCATGATTCTCACCCTCATCGTTCTGGTCGCCGCGCTAAATATCGTCTCCGGCATGATCATGCTCGTGAAGGACAAGGGGCGGGATATTGCTATCCTGCGAACCATGGGCGCGTCGCGCGGCTCGATCATGCGCGTGTTTTTCATGACGGGCGCGAGCATCGGCGTGGTCGGCACGATTGCGGGGCTGTTGCTCGGCGTGGTCGTCTGCCTCAACATCGAGAGCATCCGCCAGTTCGTGCAATGGATAACTAACACGCACCTGTTTCCGGCTGACGTGTATTTCCTCACAAAACTGCCTGCCGTGATGGAGTGGAACGAGGTGGCGTCGGTGGTCATAATGGCTTTGACGCTGTCCGTGCTCGCAACGCTCTATCCGGCCTGGCGGGCGGCGCGGCTGGACCCGGTCGAAGCGCTCAGATATGAATGAGGGACCTTTGGAGCATCGTGTGATCAAACC
>JBGSLP010000023.1:0-4144 GCA_041740655.1 Alphaproteobacteria bacterium | reverse complement strand
TCGAAATGCTGGCGATACTCTTTATAGGTCGTCGAGCCGAGGCAGCGCAGCGACCCGGATTGAAGCGCTGGCTTCAGCAGGTTCGAAGCGTCCATGGCCCCGCCGCTCGTGGCGCCCGCGCCGATCACCGTGTGAATCTCGTCAATGAACATGATCGCGCTGGGATAGTTCTCGATCTCCTTCACCCCGATCGTTTTCTTGCGCCGCGACGGCGCCAGCAGCATCTGGCTCGCGCCGGTCTCGTCGATGACGTCGATCGCCTTGTCCGGCAGCTTGCGGTCGTGGATGTATTTCACCGACAGTTCGACAGCCGCCTTGATGGCCGCCTGCGTGTAGCGGATGTTGTGGAAGTCCTCAAAATACGGCTTCAGCCCTTTCATGATCTCGATTGCGTCCGGCACGGTTGGCTCGGCCACGTCGATCTTCTGGAAGCGGCGGACCAGCGCGCGGTCTTTTTCGAAATGCTGGCGATACTCTTTATAGGTCGTCGAGCCGAGGCAGCGCAGCGACCCGGATTGAAGCGCTGGCTTCAGCAGGTTGGAGGCGTCCATCGCCCCGCCGCTCGTCGCGCCTGCGCCGATCACCGTATGAATTTCATCGATGAACATGATCGCGCCGGGGTAATTCTCGATCTCTTTCATCACGGCCTTCAACCGCTCCTCGAAATCGCCGCGATAGCGCGTGCCGGCCAGCAGCGCGCCCATATCGAGCGAGAAGATGGTGGCGTTAAGCAAAACTTCCGGCACCTCGCCGCGCACGATCTTGCGCGCCAACCCCTCGGCGATGGCGGTCTTGCCAACCCCCGGGTCGCCGACGAACAGCGGATTATTCTTCTGGCGCCTGCACAGCACCTGGATGGTGCGCTCGACTTCCTTATGACGTCCGATTAGCGGGTCGATCCGACCGTCGCGCGCCTTGTTGTTCAAATTGACGCAATAAGTGTCGAGCGCCTCGCCGCCAGCGCGCTTCTTTTCGTCTTGTCCTTCGGCGCCGGTGTCTTCATCCACGCCACGCACAGTCCGGGCTTCGGCCATGTCGCCGCGCTTGGCGATACCGTGAGAGATGAAGTTAACGGCGTTAAATCGCGTCATGTCCTGCTCCTGCAGGAAAAACGCGGCATGGCTCTCGCGCTCGGCGAACATCGCGATCAGCACATTGGCCCCGGTCACCTCTTCGCGACCGGATGATTGCACATGAACCACTGCGCGATGGATGACCCGCTGGAAGCTGGCGGTCGGCTGCGCTTCGCTGTCTTCCGAAACGACAAGCGTTTCCAGTTCGCTATCGATATAATCGGTGAGCTTGCCGCGTAGCAGATCGATGTCGACGCTGCACGCGCGCATCACGGCGGATGCGTCGCGGTCATCGATCAGCGATAGTAGAAGATGCTCCAGCGTCGCGTACTCGTGGCTGCGCTCATTGGCGTATTCCAGAGCGCGGTGCAGGGCGGACTCGAGGCTGGTTGAAAATGAGGGCACGGCGGCTGTCCTTACTCTTTTTCCATAGTGCATTGCAGCGGATGCTGATTTTGCTGCGCGAAGCTCATCACTTGCGTGACCTTCGTTTCGGCGATTTCGTAGGTATAAACACCGCAGATCCCGACACCTTTCTGGTGCACGTGAAGCATGATCTGCGTCGCCTCTTCCGGGCTTTTGTTGAAGAAGCGCTCCAGCACGTACACGACGAAATCCATCGGCGTATAATCGTCATTCAACAGGAGCACTTTGTAAAGATTTGGCTTTTGCGTCTTGGGTTTCGTTTTTGTAATGACGCCAGTGTTCAGTCCATCGCCTTCGCGGCGGTTGTCGCGCCCGGCGGATTTTGGTTGGCGATTATAGCCAGCAACCTCGCTCATGCCCGGATGGGTGTCGAAAAGCCGGTCGCGTCGTGGAAAATCGGGTTTTGCAATTGCTCTCGTCAAATCAGGATTTTGCATCAAAGGCTACAACGAGTTTTTCTGCGGCGCAGGTCACTGTGTGGATCATTCATGTACACCAAGGCGCGAAAATGGCCGGTTAACAACGGAGCGAATATTTAGCTCTCTCTTCAATCATACAATTTTGAATGCGGCGCGCAACAGGCTCGCTCTGCGCGGGGGATGCGCACGTCGCCACACTTTCAGCATGTCTATGAGGGTACAAAGGCTTGTTCGTCACAGCAAGGCATGTGCGCATTGATGGTTAGAATTCAAGATCGAGGACGATTTGGCGCCCCAGCATTGTTTAACGGTGCGCTAACCAAAGGTTGTTATGCTGGCCCTTCATCGGGAGAACGGTTGCAAAATTCGAGCGCAGCAAAGCCCGATGAGTGTACCGAGTTGAGGGCCTTGTCATGATGTCAGTTGTCGCCGCATCGCCGCGCCTTGTCCGCGTGGCAGTCATTTTTGCCGCTGTTGGCGCAACGACCATTACAACTCTCGTTCCCGACGCGTCGGCTGCGCGCCGTCGGCACAAGAGTACATCCTCGCACTATTCGCCCCCGCAGGCGTCGATTTCCGTAGATGGCTATTCCGGCAAGACTATCCAGTCATACAAGGCGGATGAAGCCCGCTACCCGGCGTCCCTGACGAAAGTCATGACGCTTTATCTGCTATTCGAATTCCTCCGCAAAGGCCGGATTTCGCTGGATACGGAACTGGCGGTCACGCAGTTCGCGGCGTCGCAATCGCCCACAAAGCTGCACCTTCGCGTTGGTGAGACCATAGCGGTCAAGGACGCCATGCGGGCTCTCATCACAAAATCGGCAAATGATGCGGCGGTCGCCATTGCTGAAAATCTGGCTGGTTCTGAACCTGCGTTCGCTCGGTTGATGACAACTCGCGCGCGCAGTCTGGGCATGAAAAACACGACCTTCAAAAACGCGTCCGGCCTGCCGCATGTCGAGCAGAAAACGACAGCTTACGACCTGACGGTGCTCGCCCGCGCGATCCTGCGGGATTTTCCGGAGCATGCCAGCCTGTTTCGGACCAAGTTCTTCAAGTACAAGAAAAAGCTCTACAAAAATCACAACGGCCTGCTCTTCAGCTACGCGGGCGCCGACGGCATGAAAACCGGCTTTATTAATGCGTCCGGCTTCAATCTCATGTCGACGGCGCGCCGCGACGGTAAGTTCGTCGTCGCGATCGTGCTTGGTGGGCGATCTTCCAGAGCGCGCAACGAAAGCATGAGAAAGCTTCTGAACGCGTCATGGCAGCGTGCGAAAACCAAAGCCGAGCATGAGGCCAGCCTGCTTATTGCTCAACGCTCGCAGCCGGCGAAAGCGATCATTGCAAGCGCCAAGGCGTTGCGTCGGCAACCGAACGAACAACCAAAACTTGTGGCAGGCAACCGGATCGGGCCATTTGAGGTCAAGGATACAAGTACGGCGACTGCAAGCGTGAATCGTGCGCCCGGGAACCAAAAGCCTGCGCCTGTCCGCGTCGTTGCGGCCACAATTGCTCCCGCCATGGCGCAGCCACCGGCAAAGGCGACCCCGATCAAACTCGCCGCCTCGGTCGCCGTTGCTGGCGCTCTCCCGAAAATGAATGCTCCGGCGAACCTGCCGCCAGCCGAGGCTGTGGTAAAGCCTACTGCCATCAATCCAAACTCGGCATATCCCGGCCCATATCACATCCAGGTGGGAGCTTATGAATCCGCCGCCGCCGCGCAACTCAGGCTCGACTCAATCATGCGCGAGGCTGGCGACATCGTCGCCGGGCACCCGGATTTCCTGATGACGGGCGTCAGCTCCGGCCGGAACGTATCGCGCGCGCGATTTGGCGCATACACACTAACCGGCGCATCCAACGCCTGCGAGGCGCTCCGCATGCGCGCCATCGATTGTCTTATCGTTAAGGAACAATGATTACTCCGGGAGCCGTGCGAGCAGCACGTCCTTCGCCTCGTTGATCTTGGCCGCCAGATAATTCGAGCCGCCCTGATCGGGATGAAACCGCTTCATCAGTTCGCGGTGGGCGTGCTGGACGTCGGCGCGCGTCGCCCCCGGGGACAGGCCGAGCACGTTGTAGGCCTCGCTGATCGTGATCTGCCCTTTGACGTCAGCCTGCGCCCCAGCTTTCCTACCCTGCAACTCCCGCCACCGCGGATCGAGCCGGTCCAGCACCGCCTCCACAATCTGCGCGCCGGCGGGGTCCTTGATGCGCGCT
>JBGSLP010000022.1:0-1853 GCA_041740655.1 Alphaproteobacteria bacterium | reverse complement strand
GACGGCAAGCCCCTTGCTTGCTAGCTGCGCCGACTATTCGATGCGGAGCTTTAACTCCGCTTTGCATCGCCATGCATTTTGATTATCACGGTTACATAACGATAACTCGTCAGAAAAGGCGACACCCATGGCGCGTATGGCCCCCCTTGCTTATCTCGACCGTGCACTGAAAACCGTCACCGATCTTGGCATCAAGACGCCGCCACCCGAGGATGAGCCGATCACCGGCCTTCTCGACCAGATCGCCGACATCGACCCGGACAAGGTGACCGTTATCGGCCGCACGCTGGCGGAGGCGTCCACCTTCAACGAGATCGTACGAAACGAAGTGGCCGCGATGGAGATAGGCGAGCGCTACAACGACATCGTCGGCGCGTTCAACTCGATCCGCAAGGACGCGAAAAGCCTCGTCGACCAGCTGGAGGACGGCAAGATCGACACGTTCGAGCGCGTCAACAATGTCTGGATGAAGGTCGTGCGCGGCGACGTCGCTGACCGTTTCGACAAAATCCGCAAGACCTACAAAGACGTCGCGAAGGAAACAAAAAACCAGATTCAGCGCGAGCACAAGATTCTCAACGCTTATCGCGATTATCGCGGCGCCTACAAGCAGGCGCAGGTGCTCTCGATGGAGGTGCTTGAAAAGGCGACGGTGAAGCTCAACGACGCAAAGGCCGCTCTCAAGCAGGCCTCGGAAACCGTCGGCAAATACGCGGGGAATTCTCCCGCCGAGCGCGCCGAGTTGGAAATGCAGCGCGACGAAAAGCTTGGCGCGATGATGACCGAGGACAAGCGCTATCAGATCGCCAAGGATTTGGGCGACAACCTCACCATCGGCTACAACACCTCCGAAATCATCATGACGCGGCTTCTGCAGACGACGAGCGCCAAGGAGCGGGTCTATGCGCAGGCGGTCAGCTTTTTCTCCACCAACGAGGCGGTGCTGACGGCGCTCAAGGCGTCCTTCACGGGCATGTTCGGCTTGCACGAGTCGACCAAGACGCTGGAAGCCATGAAAAAGGGCGTGTCCGACAGCCTCGACACGCTTTCCGAGGTTGGCGACGCCGTGACGGAGGAAGCGCTGAAGGCCGGTTATGGCCCGACGGTTCGCGCCGACGCGGTGAAGAAGCTGGTCGATTCAGTCGCCAATTTCCAGGAGCGGTCGCGCGAGATCATCGAGGAAATGCGCATTCTGGCGACGAAAAACTCCGAGGAAATCCGCGACGCGGTGGAGACCGGCAAGCGCCGCATGGCCCGCCTCGCCGCCGACATCGAATCGCTGCCTGCGCCAGCGGCGGCCCAGTAACACCTCATGGCTGCGGCGGCAAAAGGCGTTCAGATCCCGCTCGACGACGTCATGCTTTCGATGGACGTGGTCGACACGCTGCGTCAGGATCAGCGCATCGCCGAGCAGGAACTGGATGACGATACGCGCCGCAAGCAGCTTATCGACCGCCTGCGCGAAGTCTATCGCGGCCAAGGCATCGAAGTGCCCGACCATATTCTGGAAGAGGGCGTCCGCGCGCTGGAGGAACGGCGTTTCGTCTATGAGCCGCCGAGCGCAAGCCCAGCCGTTCTGCTCGCCAAACTCTATGTTTCGCGCTGGATGCTCGGCAAATGGCTAGGCGGCGGCCTGCTTGGCCTCGCACTCCTGACTGGCGGCTGGCAACTGCTCTATGAGCGCCCGCGCGCGATGCAGGAGGCCGCCGCGCGGATCGAGTTGGCCGAAACCCTGCCCCGAGACCTCAATGCGCTGTATGCGACATTCGAAAAGGAAGCCAAGGCGCCCGCGCTGCTGGAGCAGGCGAAGAAGGTGCGCGACGCCGGACTGGCCTCGGTTGCGGCGGGTGAGG
>JBGSLP010000021.1:0-1914 GCA_041740655.1 Alphaproteobacteria bacterium | reverse complement strand
GCGGTCGCGGCGCTGCTGCTGCTGGCGGTGCTGTGGGCGCAAACCGGGCGGCGCGGGCCGCTCGAAAGCCTGTGGCGGGCGACATCGGCACGGTTGGTGAAAAATACTATTGCTAGTCAGTCGCATTAGAGCTAAATCCCGATTCATGGTTGTCTGTGTCTGCAATGCAATCCGTGAGACGGATCTTCGCGCCGCCGCCCGCTGTGGTGATCGGCCCTGTGACGCCTATGCCCGGCTCGGCCGCCGCCCGCGTTGCGGCCAATGCCTGTCATTCGCAGCAGAAATATTGAACGAAAATATGCGCGATACGCCCGCGCAGGACCGCTTGGCGGCGGCCTGATTGCCGTTCATAGCGGGGCCGTACTGACAGGAAAGGTCCGGCCATGAAGGGCGATGCGCGCGTCATCGAATATCTGAACGAGGCGCTCAAAAACGAGCTGACCGCGATCAACCAATATTGGCTGCACTATCGCATCCTCGACAATTGGGGCGTCAAGCGGCTCGCCGACTATGAGCGGCACGAATCGATCGAGGAAATGAAGCACGCCGACTGGCTGGCCGAGCGGATCCTCTTTCTCGACGGCCTGCCCAATTTTCAGCTGCTCGGCCGCATCCGGGTCGGTGAAACCGTCGAAGAAGTGCTGAAGGCCGATATGGAGATTGAAAATATCGCCATCCCGCTGCTCCGCGACGCTGTGCAGCATTGCGAAAGCGTGCGAGATTTCGTGTCACGCGATCTGTTCGCACGCATCCTCACCAATGAGGAGGAGCATGTCGATTTTCTGGAAACGCAATTTGGCATGATCGCGCGGATGGGGCTGGAAAATTACGTGCAGCTGCAATCGCGGCCAGCGGGGGAATAGGGCTTTCCGGAGGCCGCGTGCCGTGACGCTCTGGATCCCGGCGTTCGCCGGGATGACGATTATGAGAACGTGACACTCTTACCGTCATCCCGGCCCTTCGAGAGGCTCAGGATAAACTGCCCTTTGGGCACGCCGGGATCCAGAGTGATCACGCGCTGGCTTGCCGCTCCTGTAACGTCACGCAAAACTCTGGTGAAAACCGCTGCGGCGCTGCGGTTTGCGCTCGACCAACGGGCTCGCTTCGCGCTCCAGCAAGGTCAGCGTTTCTTCGAACAGCGGGCGCAATTTGACGATTTCGCCGAGCAGCTCGTCCGGCTCGTCATGATGCTCGACGCAGCGGCGCGCGGTCATTTCGATGATCTCCGCCAGATCGCCCAATTGCTCGGCGCCGAACTGATAGCTTGACCCCTTCAGCGTGTGGGCAGGCAGGATGAGGCCGAAACTGTCCTTGGCGCGCATCGCATCTTCGATTTGCGCGACAGACTTGGTCCCGTCTTCGCGGAAATAGCCCAAAATGCGGACGAACGCACCGCCCAGCGCAGTGCGCGCCTGGCAATAGACGTCCCAATTCACGGTCTGGGCGACTTCCATGGGTTCTTCTACCTCACGCACACGGTTCATCCTTTCCCCACATGGCGTATCCTAGGCCGGATGATGTAAACACATGGTGTATGCCGGGGGAGAAATCGGGCGGGGTGCGGTTAACCACTTCATCGCTATGAAACGGGGATCGGCGGGGCTTAATTGCCTTCAGAGAAAGGATTTTTGGGGCTGCGCAGGGTCAGCCGCACCGGCACCGAGCCGAAGTCGAGATCGCGGCGGATGCCGTTGACCAAATAGCGGCGGTAGCTTTCGGGCAATTCGTCAGTGCGCGTGCCGAACAGGACGAAGCTGGGTGGGCGGTTGCTCGTCTGGGTCATGTACCGCAGCTTGATTCGCTTGCCGCCGGGCGCGGGCGGCGGATTCGTTTCGATTGCGCGTTCGAACCAGCGGTTGAGCTGCCCGGTCGTGATCCGTCGCGACCACGCCTCGCGCGTTTCGAAGGCGACCT
>JBGSLP010000020.1:0-3432 GCA_041740655.1 Alphaproteobacteria bacterium | reverse complement strand
ACCGATGCCGCCCGAATTCGAGATGTATAATGTGACGGCCGATCCCATGGAACTGGACAATCTCGCAGGCCAATCGAAATGGCGGGACCGGGAAGCACAGCTCAGCGCTCTGTTGGCGGACGAGCGAGTGAAGAAGCGACTGACGCCTCAGAGTGGACCCGTGCCCGGAACCGAAAGGGGATGACGGCATAGGGCACGCATCGTTTTCCACCGGCTTGAGCAACCTTGTAGTTCCCGAAGTGCTGCAGTAGCTGCATGCCCTCATCACGGTCGAAGACAGCCCCTTGGCCTGCGACACCGCCGCTATCGAGGCATAACCAAAGGTAGGAGCCTCGGTGGCGCCATCAGATCAATTCGGAAAACTCGACAACGGACGTTCTGGAAAAGCTGGAAGAGCAGAGGAGTTCCGCATGACCCTAAATTTGCGATCCGCAACCGCAGCGGTCGCCCTGGCTTTAGCCATGGCGACCCTGTTGGCTCAATCTGCGCAGGCGCAACAGAAACCCGAGATGATTTCAGCCTTCCATGGTGTCGACGATCGACGCGCCGTTCGGGCTATGCAAAGCTGCAACCTGCCAGCGACTCAAACCGTTGATGGCATTCCCCTCGTCTTTTCGGTCGAGATCGAGCAATCGACCCTCGAACCCGGCGATGTGCGCGTGGTGCTGTCGGATGGGCGCAAGGTGACCCCGATTTGCGCAACCACTGGACCGGCCGACGAGGAGAACGAGGATAGAACGATTCTTTTGGCCGGTGATTTCGGTAGCCCGACTGGTGTCGTGCCGGTCAGTGTCGAAATTGTCGGAGATTTGCTCGGCGAGGCGCCCGGTGGTGGCACGGTGCAGCTCAAAGGGCTCAAAGCCTCCGTCACGCCATTCGATGCCGGGCCGAGCATTCTGATTGCCGAAATGATCGAGGACGATGAGCTCGAACTTGAGACGACACGCCGGAGAATGGGCGAGGCCTGCCCCTCACCTGCAACGCGCCAGGCCATTCGATTGATTTGGAGCGGCGGTGTCACGAACAACAATCAAGAGCTGACCCTTCCCCAACTCAGATTCTATGAAGTCCAGATTGTTGGCGCCGACGGCAAGACAGAGTGGATCAGGCCTTACGCGATGGGCGACCTTAACGACTGGGACAACAATCAGGATTTGTGCCTCGATCGTGACGGGACACCAAAGGCCGTTCGCGTCGCTGCCGAAACGGTGACGGATCCCTCGGGCGACTGGAACAAGGCGCAGGAAATCGCGGTCACGAGCGGTAATCGATGAAGGTCAGTTTCATGCGTTTCGCGCCCCGCGCCGTCCCGTTCGGCGCCGCCATTGTCCTGAGCACCAGCCGTCGGCGGGAGCAGTGACTTCTGCGGATCAGGCGGCATATTCCCAATGGTCGACGATGACTTATGCCATGTCCGAGGGCTATGCAGACAGTGGCGACCCGGACGATCTGAGAAAGCCTTCGCTTGCGCATACTCGGCACGGTACGCCGTGGCAGACATGCTCGAGAACGCGGCGAGGCTCTACACAGGTGACGCGACCCCCAAGGGATGCCTGCTCGCCAGTGCAGCGGCCACCGCATCGAAGGATGCCCCCGATGTGAGGGAAGCGACCTCCGGCCAGCGAGGCCCATACCCCTGCGCCAGCCATTGATTTGATACCGCAGCACCCATGAACGGGCTCTTGAAGGCTTGACCACAAGCATGAGACCGCGGCCATCCGTGTGCCGCCCCGGCTTTGCCGTTTGAACGCCGCGCGCAGTCAATGATCCCACATCCGTACCCACACAGAAACGTGGCTTCAGAGCTATTCCAGTGAACGGTCGCGTGATAGCAGGGATTGTAAACCATTGATATAAAGTCGGTACTTTGTACGCAGGTAAATTTCTGCGAACCTTAGCGAACACATAAATAGCGGACTCCCTCTCCGCCATTATGCTCGGCTTGCCGAATTGCTCACGAAGGATGTGGCGCAATCAACGTGGCTGGGCTTGGCGCCCCGCTGTCGCCTCGCCCAGCCACATTTCCGCTTGCTTGCCCGTCCGGAATAAGCCGTGGCGCAAGCGATCACAAAAGGCAGCGCGTAGTCGTCACGCTTTCGCCGATCGTGATGAATTATGATTTGGTTGGAGTAGTATCCGCTAGGTTCGGAAAATGCTCATTTAATATCCCGCGCCCCCCCCCCCGGCGAGCGCGATCCTTATCAGGGTCGACAAAGACTTTGCGCCCAGTTTTTTCATGATTGCGGCACGATGATTGTCGACCGTGCGCTGACTGATCTTCAGATCTGCCGCGATATTCTTGCTGGGAGCGCCAGACAAGACGAGATTCAGTATTTCATGCTGCCGTTCGGTGAGTGTTGCAAGTTTTGATGCGGCGAGCTTTTTTTCCGCGTTTGGTTTTGCGCGCGCGCCGCCTAATGTGAATGCGCGCTCAATTGTGGCGATGAGGTCGTTCTGACCGATGGGCTTTTCCAGAAAATCATAGGCGCCAGCTTTCATGGCTGCGACCGCCATGGTCACGTCGCCATAAGCGGTGATCATGATAATGGGCAGGGAAGACTTCATCGCCGCCACTCGCTCGATGACTTGAAACCCGCTCATGCCGGGCATGCGGGCGTCGGCGAGCAGGCATCCGATGCGGTCGGGCGTGTAAGCCTTGAAGAACGCGGCGCCGGTTGCGAAAATTTCCGTGCGATAGCCGTGAAATTCCAGCATGTCGCGCAAGGCTTCGCGGACATCGCTGTCATCGTCGACGACAAAGATCGTGCGCGCCGGAACCTGATCCCGGGCTCGGCGAAGGGTTTCATCGATATGGCGGGTCAGGCTAGACGCATCGACTGGCTTGTAGAGATGCACATGCCCCTTGTTTCCGATCTCGCGCAGCGTTGCGGCGGATATATCGCCGGTCAGCAGGATGGCGGGAATCGGACGCCCGGCGGCAGTCGCCAATGACGCCACCACGTCAATTCCGTTTTCGCCTGGCAAGTTGAAGTCGGCGACGATCAAATCCGTTTGCGAGGCTTCCTGTTTGGTGAGCGCCAGGGCTTGAGCGCCGTCGCGCGCCTCGATGACCCGGTAGCCGAGTTCGCTGAGCATCAGGCTGAGCGTATCGCGCAAGTCTGCGTCATCCTCAAGGAGCAGAATCTTCGCGGCATAAGGTATCTGCGTCCGCTCAGGCTGTTCCCGGCTCGCTGCGTCCGATGCTTTTGCAATGACGTTGCCGGGCGATGGGTATTCCGCCAGTTTCACCGTGATCGCGAATACCGAGCCGCGGCCAACGCGCGAACGCACGGTGACCGGCGCCCCCAGAAGGTCCGCCAGTCGCCGAACGATCGCAAGGCCAAGCCCAAGGCCCTTCACGCGTTTCTTGAACGGATTTTCGAGTTGGTGAAACTCGTCGAAGATTGCGCCGAGCTGGTTCTCCGGAATGCC
>JBGSLP010000019.1:0-7783 GCA_041740655.1 Alphaproteobacteria bacterium | reverse complement strand
GGGATAAGCCAGATCCGAGGGCGTCACATGGCTGTCCTTGGAGTCACGCTAGAAGCGGGGAATTAAAGAGATATTAACAGCGGGGAGAAGCTTTGCCGTTTATTTGAAAACAATTTTTATAGATTTGGGCATGATGAACTGGCCTCTAACGCATACAGTAAATGCGTTGATAAGCATTGCAAAACGCCGAGGTTTCTTACCGCCAGGGTGTGGAAAGCGGTCAACGCAACCGACGTTGCGAAGACCGTCTAATGTTTGAACGAGTTGCCTAAGCTGCAAGCCACGCTGTGGTTTTTGCCTCGAACGCCGCGCGCAGGTCATCGTTTTCAATCTTGTCGAGCACCTCGCCGATGAACGCCTGGATGAGCAGCGCCTTCGCCTCTTTTTCGCCGATGCCGCGCGAAAGCAGGTAGAACATGTGGTCCTCGTCGATCTCGCCGACCGTCGAGCCGTGATTGCATTTCACGTCATCCGCGTAAATTTCCAGCTCGGGTTTTGAATCAAATTCTGCATCGTCGGACAGCATAAGCGCCTGCGCCATCTGGCGGCCGTCGGTTTGCTGCGCGTCCGGGCGTACGAGCACCTTGGCCTGGAAAATACCCTGCGCTCGCCCGTCCAGCACCGCCTTAACGTGCTCGCGGCTCTCGCACCCGGGCACAGCATGGTCGATGACCATCGTCATGTCGCAATGCTGGTGGCCGCGAAGCAGTTGCGCGCCGAGGAAATGGCCGCGCGCGCCCTCGCCCTCATAACGGAGGAAAAGCTGATGCCGCGACAGCTTGGCCCCAATTGCGAACTGAATGGCGAGATAATCCGCCTTTGTCGCAAGCTTCACATCCCAATTGCTGAGATGCTGGCTATCGAGGCTCTCGCCCGAGTATTTCACATGGGTGATTCTTGAGCCTTCCGCGGCCAGAACGTGTGTTACGCTCGTGGTCTGCGCGACCGCCTTGCCGAAGGATATGAAGCTTTCCAGAACCATCGCCTCGGCGCCGCTATGGGCAACAATAGCGTTGCGCAGCGCGCTCGACACCGGCGATGCTCCGGCGGCAACATGCACAATGTGCAAAGGCTCGGCGAGCTTGGCGTCCGCCGCGATGTGAGTCGCCACGCCATCGGTCATGAACGCCGCATTCAATGCGGTGATGATCTCGTCCGGCGGCGCGTTCGACGCGCTGAAAGCCGCCGTCAGCCAGGATGGCGCGTCCGAAAGCGTTTCTTTCAGCGTGAGGACTTCTACGCCCGGCGTGTCGGCGCTCCGAGAAAGCCCCTGCGCATAAGCGCCGTTGATAAACACGAGTTGGCGGCCCGGCAGCGCGGCAAGATCACCCAGCGCGCCCTCGATGTCCGCGCGCGATACCGGCACCGGCGTGATCGATGGCGCATAGGCCGCCGTCATACCGGCGCGCAGGTCGGTGTATTTCCATTCCTCGACGCGGCGGTTCGGCAGGCCCCGTTCGCCAATCAAGGCAAGCCCGGCGCTACGCATCCCCTGCAACCAGGCCACGTCTGTGCCCGGCAGCCGGGCAGCCGCATGCATGGCTATGAGTTCCGCCGCAACGCCCGTTGGCGCAGGAGCAGCCGTTTCCAGTTTCGCTGGCTGTATCGTCAAGACGGCCCCCTTTACGCGGCGTTTTCGCCATATTCGGCATAGCCGGATTTTTCGAGTTCGAGCGCCAGTTCCTTGCCGCCCGAGCGCACGACGCGGCCGCCCGAGAGCACGTGCACCTTGTCGGGCGTAATATAGTTCAGCAGGCGCTGATAGTGGGTGATGAGCACGAAGGCGCGGTCGGTCGAGCGCAGTGCGTTCACGCCTTCCGAGACGATACGGACGGCGTCGATGTCAAGGCCGCTATCGGTCTCGTCCAGCACGCACAACGACGGCTGCAACAGCGCCATCTGCAAAATCTCGTAGCGCTTCTTCTCGCCGCCGGAGAAGCCGGTGTTAACCGGACGCTTCAGCATATCCATGGAGATATTGAGGCTGTCCGCCTTTGCGCGCACCAGCTTGATGAAATCCGGCGTGTTGAGTTCCTCCTCGCCGCGCGCCTTGCGGTTGGCGTTGAGCGCGGTACGCAGGAACGTCATGGATGCGACGCCGGGGATCTCGATCGGGTACTGGAATGCGAGGAAAATGCCCGCATGCGCGCGCTCGTTCGGCTCCATTTCGAGGATATTCTGGCCGTTCCACTCGATAGAGCCTTCCGTCACCTCGTAATCGGGCTTTCCCGCGAGGATATAAGCGAGCGTCGATTTGCCCGAGCCGTTCGGCCCCATGATGGCGTGCACCTCGCCCTTCGGCACCGAGAGCGTCAGCCCGCGCAGAATATCCTTGTCGTCAATCCGCGCATGTAAGTTCTTGATTTCCAGCATACTGTATATTTCTCACTTTTTTGCCAAGACCTAAAAGAAGGGACGTAGTAACCATTTCCCATCCAAGACGTCGAAGAGACCGCGATTGCAATTCGAGCATCTAGGTATCATTGACTTCCGGCATCTCAAGCATCCTACATGTCCACCTTCGAAGTGCCCTAATTCCTGATCTGAGTGACGTATTTCATTAGAATGGCAATGCGGGCACTGCATATCACTCAGGCTGTTAATTGTATTACAATCAGGGCATGTAAGGTCCACCTTATGGAGCGATGCCCGGCGTGCTTGGTGTTTTACAAAAGAAAAACACCAAAACAAAGCGCCGCCTATAAGAAAAAACCAAAAAGCCCAACCATACCCATTAGCGAACAATACATATATCACTGACCCCCATAGCAATAAAATTGCTACAGAAAACACCCAGTTCATTTCAATCCCTCGCAAAATTTAACTAGCAAGTAATAAATGCGACATAATCAATCCGCGCATGTAAGTCTTGATTTCCAGCTTAATTGTCGCACCTCGACACTTTCGGTTTCATTGTTTTGTATCAATTGTGGAGTATTTGACGCGAACGGACGCCGGATGAAGCATGTCCTGCCATATCTTTGCGCCGCTCGCGTCCTTCACTTCAATCTCCAGTGCATCGACGGCCCATATCTCGATAACGGCGCCGGTCTGCCCGACCATCTCCACCTGCCCGTGATCGCCGACGATTTCAACCACGTCGTGAATTTTCACCAACCTGCGGTCAATATCGCGCGGCTTCGGGCGAAACATCCCCTGAAGCGCCCTGCCGATCCGCCCGATCATCCCACGGTCCCGTCGAATTCTGCGATCACTTCAATAAGCCCTACGATGTTGTCGTTGAATTCACTTAATCTCTCCGCCGGTATCCAGTATTCCTCGTGCTCGCGCCCACCAACGATTTTTTTCTCGAATTCCATCAGAAACAATTCTTGGACATTGAAGCGAGTGACAAAACCTTGGCGAGAACCTGATTTTGTATTCCAGTCACGCGCTATTTGGGTTGCATAAGCCTCGTTAGTGACGGGGTAAAATATAGGTTGCTCTGGTAGCCGAGGGGGAAACGACTTGAAGCCGCTTTCCTTAATCAACTGCAACTCCTCAGGTCCAACTGGCCGGTATAAAGTAACGCTGTTCAAAGCCCTAGCCCACGCTGCCATCGAGGCTGATGCTGATGAGCTTTTGCGTTTCGGCAAGAAACTCCATCGGCAGTTGCTGCAGCACGTCGCGCACGAAGCCGTTGACGATGAGCGCCACCGCCTCCTCCTGCGAAAGCCCGCGGGAGAGGCAGTAGAACATCTGGTCGTCGGAGATTTTGCTCGTCGTCGCCTCGTGCTCAAACTGCGCGGTCGAATTTTTCGCCTCGATATACGGCACGGTGTGCGCGCCGCATTTGTCGCCGATCAGCAGGCTGTCGCACTGCGTGAAATTGCGCGCGTTCGACGCCTTGCGATGCGCCGAAACCAGCCCGCGATAGGTGTTGTCCGAGCGCCCCGCCGCGATGCCCTTCGACACGATGCGGCTGGATGTGTTTTTGCCCAGATGGATCATCTTGGTGCCGCTATCCACCTGCTGGCGGCCGTTGGAGATGGCGATGGAGTAGAACTCGCCCTGGCTACCGTCGCCGCGCATGATGACGGACGGATATTTCCACGTGATGGCCGACCCGGTTTCCACCTGCGTCCACGATATTTTCGAGTTGCGGCCACGGCAATCGCCGCGTTTCGTCACGAAGTTATAAATACCGCCTTTGCCCTCCGCGTCGCCCGGATACCAGTTCTGTACGGTCGAGTATTTGATCTCGGCGTCGTCCAGCGCCACCAGTTCGACCACCGCGGCGTGAAGCTGGTTGGTGTCGCGCATCGGCGCCGTGCAGCCTTCTAAGTAGCTGACATAGCTGCCTTTGTCGGCGATGATCAGCGTGCGCTCGAACTGGCCGGTCTGCATGTCGTTGATGCGGAAATAGGTCGACAACTCCATCGGGCAGCGCACGCCCGGCGGAATGTAGACGAACGAGCCGTCCGAGTAGACTGCCGAGTTCAGCGTTGCATAGAAGTTGTCGGTGATCGGCACGACGCTGCCGAGATATTTGCGCACAAGCTCCGGGTGGTCGCGCGCCGCTTCCGAAATCGAGCAGAAAATCACGCCCGCCTCAGCCAGCTCTTTCTTGAACGTGGTCACCACCGAAACGCTGTCGAATACCGCATCAACCGCCACGCGCCGGTTCTGCACGCCTGCCAGCATTTCCTGCTCGCGCAAGGGGATGCCGAGGCGCTCATAAGTGCGCAGCAATTCGGGGTCGACGTCCGCCAGGTCTTTCGGGCCTTCGGCGTTCTTCGGCGCGGAGTAATAGTACAAATCCTGAAAGTCGATCTTGGGGTAATGCACCTTCGCCCATGTCGGCTCGGTCATCGTCACCCAGCGGCGATAGGCGGACAGGCGCCATTCGAGCAGCCACTCCGGCTCGTCCTTTTTCTCGGAAATGAAGCGGACGATATCCTCGTTCAGCCCCTTGGCGGATTTGATGGTCTCGATATCCGTCGTGAAGCCGTATTTATACTTATCGACGTCGATTTCCTTGACGCGCTCGATTGTCTCTACATCAACCATATCATGCTCCGATCATGCCGCCGCGCGTGGGCGCAGCCGCGTGTAAATCTTTTCCCAGACCTGCAAAAACCGCTCGATATCCGCGTCCGTGTTCGTCCAACCCGTGCATACGCGGATCGCGCATTTGGCCAGATCGGGCGCAACGCCCATCGCGGCCAGCACATGGCTTGGCGCAACCTTACCCGACGAACACGCCGAGCCGCTGCTCACCGCCACGCCCTCTATATCCAACGCCATCAGCGCGATTTCAGCGGGAATGCCCGGCGCGGCGAAGCACGTGGTGTTCGGAATACGCGGCGTATCCTCGCCAAAGATCACGACATCCGGGCGAATGCTGCGAAGCCCGACCTCCAGCTTTTTCCGCGCCTCGGACGCCCATGGCGCAAACGTGCCGACATTTCCGCTAGCTGCCTCCAAAGCAACCGCTAATCCGGCAACAGCGACAACATTTTCCGTGCCTGCGCGAAACCCGCGTTCCTGCCCGCCGCCGCCCAACAGCGGTCTGGTTGCGTGCGCAGCATTTCTGAAAATGACTGCGCCAATTCCTTTCGGACCGCCAAACTTATGGGCCGAGATAAACAAAATGTCCGCCGTGTCGACGTCGTTGCCCGTCATTCGCCCCACCGCCTGCACAGCGTCGCATACGAAAACGGCATTGTGACTTCGGCAAATTTCGCCGATCGCCGACAGCGGCTGGATAACGCCGGTTTCGTTACTCGCGGCCTGGAAACTCACCATGGCGGGCGCTTCCCCGACTTCCGCCATCAGTTCGCTCAAGTGGTCGACATCCGCAACGCCTCGGCTATCGACGCGCACCGTCCGGCTGGAATCCTGAAAACGATGGCCCGACACCACGCAGGCGTGCTCCGTCGCCCCGAAAAAAAGGCGGCTGACATGCTTTGGAGATTGGTCGGGTGACAAAACCCAATTCGCCGCCTCCGTGGCCCCGGATGTGAAGACGACTTGCGCAGCACGAACGCCGAAATGCGCGGCCACCATTTCCCGAGCGCCTTCAACAATCGCGCGGGCGGCGCGGCCCTCGGCGTGGATCGACGACGGGTTGCCGCAGACATCCATCGCGGCCAGCATCGCGGCCCGGGCTTCCGGGCGCAGCGGCGACGAGGCGTTATGGTCGAGATAAACGCGCTCCATGTTCACGCGACCTCGATGGCGGGCGCGACGCGCAGTTTCTTGTCAACGACATCCTGCAGCGACACGGACCGGAGGAAGCCGACGATATGATCGCCAAGCGCGTCCCACAGGTCGTGGGTGACGCATTTTTCGCCGCCGATGCAGCCGCCCTGAGCCTCGTCCTTGCAGCGGGTCATTTTTACCGGCTCATCAACCGCCGCCATGATCTCGGCGATGCAGATGGCGGAAGCGGCGCGCCCTAACACATATCCGCCGCCCGGCCCACGCGAGGATGCGACAAGCCCGGCGCGGCGAAGCTTCATAAAAATCTGCTCAAGGTAGTCGATGGGCAATGCCTGCTGCTGGGCGATGTCGGAGAGCGGCATGGGCGCAACGCCGGCGCGCTTGGCCATATCGGCCAGCGCCATTACTGCGTAACGTCCTTTTGCGCTCAGTTGCATATAAAGCGGCTCCATCGGCTCCGTTTGACCGGCGCCGCCGTTTTAATCTTGATTTCGTCCATCCCGATTGTGTTATGTAGCAGCCACACGCTCGCGCACCGGCCCCAATCGTTTTGAACCATTCTAAACTTTGTTTAGGTATAAGATTCCCGACTGGCTAAGTCAAGTATTGCGACCGTTAATAATCAGCGAAACGGCTAGCCCTTGCCGGAGCCGATAACGAGCGCGTAGAAAGCACCGAGACCAAACAGACCATGCCAGAAGTCACAATCAGCGGCCCAGCAGGTCGCATCGAAGGCCGCTATCATCACGAGACGGCGGCAGAACCGCGCATCGCCCTCATCCTGCACCCGCACCCGCAATTCGGCGGGACGATGAACAACCAGATCGTTTACCAACTCTATTACGCTTTCGCGCAGAAGAAGTTCTCGACGCTGAGGTTCAATTTCAGGGGCGTCGGGCGCAGCCAGGGGCTTTTCGACAACGGGCCGGGCGAGCTTGCCGACGCGGCGACCGCCCTCGACTGGCTTCAGACTTACAACCCGGATGCGCGCACCTGCTGGGTGGCGGGCGTATCCTTCGGCTCGTGGATTGGCATGCAGTTACTGATGCGGCGCCCGGAAATTCAGGGCTTCGTATGCGTTGCGCCGCCCGCAAACCTGTACGATTTTAGCTTCCTCGCCCCGTGCCCGTCTTCCGGTTTGATGGTGAACGGCTCGGAAGACAGGGTCGCTCCGAACGAGTCTGTCAAGACGCTCGTGGACAAGCTCAAAACGCAAAAGGGCATCACCATCAGCCATGATGTGATCCCCGGCGCCAACCACTTCTTCGAGGGCAAGATCGACGAACTGATGGCGTCCGTGAACAGCTACACCGATATGCGGCTCAACCCGAAGAAGCAGATTTCAAGTAAAGCTAAAAGTTGATAGTTTAATAGCGGATCTTTGACTGTCACAATCCGCCCTCCTTTTAGATCACGTCTGGTTAATTCTGCCGCACGTGTCGTTTGGCCGCAATAAACACTGTGCACTAAACACGCCTTGCGCTCGTTAAGTGTTTGTGCATGGCGACTTAAATTTACTTAAAGCCACCGTCGCCATGTCATAGGAGACGGAGCATGAATAGTCTATCAGTCGGGCAATTCGAACTTGTCTACAACGCATTCTCGTTCACGATCGCCG
>JBGSLP010000018.1:0-7017 GCA_041740655.1 Alphaproteobacteria bacterium | reverse complement strand
CGGTGAACGATCCCGAGCGTCTTTCCATATTTCCAGCCATGTAAGCCTCCGGCTGTTAGGTCTTGCGACCGTTACCGCGCACGTCCCGCGCGGCAGGGATAGGCATGATGGCGGCGCCAACACGCAAACGTCTCGCCTGTTTAGCGGCGGGCGAGCGCCGGAGCGTTCAGCTCATGAACACGAACGGCACGCAGCGGTTGGCTGCAGCTTTTGCGTCCGCAAAAATCGAGCGTTGATGCATCGAGCCGAGCAGACTGCCAGGCAGCAGCCGCGCGACGATCGCAACGGGGATGAAAATCAGAACGGCGGCGCCGAAAATGAGCCGGTATTCCAGCGCTTCCTTTTTGCGAAGCCGCGCCGAAGTCGCCCCGTAGGTTTTGTATGTGTCAACGGCCATGGCATTTGCCTCCGCAGGATTGGCTAAGTCTCAGGTTCAATATCGGGCGCATCATGCCGCCCTCTCATTCAGGGCGTTGCGCGAAAGGGCGACACGGGCGACCGTAACCCGCTCCTCCGCCGCGTGGACGGCGCCGCGTTCAGCAGCATCTCGCAGGCGCTTGGCCGCCGAAATGCGAACGAGGATCGGCTGGTTTTCGACAAGCTCGTCGAGCGCCGCCTTCGCGTCCTCGTCCCAGAGAATTTCCTTGAGCAACCGCGATGGGGTCGCCTCGACCTTGTCCATGTCCGTGCCGAGCGGCAGGATGTGGAAAAGCGCATCGAACAGCGCGTTGCAGACTTCCTGCACGATATAAGTCGCGCCCGAGTAGCCCATGAACGGCGTGCCGGTGTGGCGGCGGATGATCGCGCCGGGGAACGAGGCGGGGATATACATCGCCCGCGCGCCGCACTCGGCCATGTACATGCGCTCGTTGTAGCTGCCGAACATGATCAGCGGGGTCTTCGCGCGCACCATTTCGCGGATGGCGGCGTTGTCCGTTTTGGCGCCCGCGCAGCGCGATACCGCGAACGTGCAGGGCAAGCCCATTTCGTGTTCGAGGAAGTTGCGCACGCCGCGCATGTAAGTTTCACTCGCGACGATGGCGAAGCTGGCGGTGCCGAAAAAGTCTTGCGTGACCGAGCGCCACAAATCCCACAACGGCTTGATGGTCGTGTGCTTTTCGCGCTCGATGAACGGCTCCGGATCAAGGCCCGTCAGTTCGCCGAGCTTGCGGAGGAATTTCGTTGTGGAGTGCAGTCCGATCGGCGCTTGCAGATATGGCCGCTCCAGCGTTTCGCAGAGCAGGCGACCGAATTCGCGATACATGCAGATGTTCACGTCGGCGTTTACAAGCCGTTGCACGTCCGCCAGATGGCTGCCGAGTGGGAACACCATGTTGATTTCAGCGCCGATGCCTTCGACCAGGCGGCGGATTTCAGCCAGATCGCTCGGCGTGTTAAACGTGCCGTAGATCGGGCCGATGATATTGACGCGCGGCCGTTCGCCTTCTTTGCGCTTGCGCTCGGGCATCTTGCGCAGGCCGAATTCAGTCCACAGCCAGTTGATGGCGCGGTTGGCGCTCTGCCACTGATCCTCGTCGATCGTGCGCGGCAGGAAGCGCTTGATGCCAGTGCCCTCGGGCGTCACGCCGCCGCCGATCATTTCCGCGATGGAGCCTGTAACGACGACCGACGGCAAATTCGGATCGAGCGCTTTATGCGCCCTCTTCATCGCGCCTTCGGTGCCGTGCTGGCCTAGTTCTTCCTCGCCGAGCCCTGTGACGACGATCGGCAGTTCGTGCGGCGGCAGGCCGTCGGTGTAATGCAGGACCGATGTGACTGGGAGGTTTTCGCAGCCGACGGGTCCGTCGATAATCACCTGAAGGCCTTTGATGGCCGTGAAGGCGTAGACCGAACCCCAGTAACCGCCCGCGCGATCATGATCGAGGATGAGCATTACACCATCTCCTCGGCTTTGCGCTGCTTAGCGATTTTCGCAAGCTGGCGCTGTTGCATTTCGGCGAATTCTGGGCGTTCCCTGGGCTGTTCCTGCCAGACGCCGGCCGAATAGCCTTCGCCGACGCCATCGAAGAACGCTTTCATTTCATCGAAGCGCGCCTTGTTGCCGAGCGCCGCGTTGACGACGGTCGCAAGAGATCCGGCGCCAGCAGGCCCCATGAGCGGCCGCGCCGAAATCAGGTTGGTGAAATACAGCGCCGGAGTGGTTTTCTCCTTCGCCTTCTGGACGACCGGGGTCGTGCCAATGGCGAGATCGGGTTTGAATTCCTCGAACGCGGCCAGATCCTGCTCGAGCGAGGCGCGGAACTGGACAGCGACGCCCTTGGCCTCCAGCCATTCCCGGTCAGCGTCGGACCAGCGCGTGCGCGGGCATGCGGTGCCGACATAACGAACATCCGCGCCGCTCTCGATCAGCAAACGCGCGACCAGCAGTTCCGAGCCTTCATAGCCTGACATGGTGATCCGGCCGTTGATCGGCATTGCGCCAAGCGCGGCTTTGATGGCGGGCAGATACTTGTTCTTGGCAGCGTCGATCTTGTCGCGGGCAATACCGCAGGTCTGGCCGATAGATTCCAGCCAGCCTTCCGTTCCATCATGGCCGACAGGCGCGGACCCGACAATCGGGCGTCCTGCTGCTTCAAATTCGCGAAAGCTGGCGGTGTAGAACGGGTGGATCGCGGCGACGGCGGCGCAATCGAGCGCGGAATAGAGCTCGCGCCATTCGCGTGTCGGCACGACGGGGCCAGCAGCGAGGCCCATCGGCTCCAGCATTGCGCCGATGCTCATCGGATCGACCGGGAACATCTCGCCAACCAGCGTGATCGTCGGGCGGTCGCCCTTGCCGCCGCGGGGAGCAGCGACCGGCCCATGCTCGACCTCATTGCGAGCATAGCGCAGCATGGCGCCGGCCAGAACGTCTTTTGCTTCCGCATGGGTCGGCACACCGAAGCCCGGCACGTCGATGCCTATGATGCGGACGCCGTTGATTTCCTTCGGCAGCAATTGCAACGGCACGCCGGAAGCAGTCGGCACGCAGAGGTTCGTGATGATAATGGTGTCGTAAAGCTCGGGGTCGGCGAGCGCGAATACGGCGTCGCGGATGTCCTCGAACAGCTTGCCCGTCACCAGCGTTTCGGAGTTGAACGGCACGTAACCGACGGTGCGGCGCGCGCCATAGAAATGCGATGTGAAGGTCAGGCCGTATACGCAGCAGGCGGAGCCCGAAAGCACGGTCGCGGTTCGGCGCATGCGCAGGCCGACGCGCAAGGACCCGAACGCGGGGCACATGCTTTGCGGCTGATCATGCGGACCTTGCGGATAATCCTTCGCGTACTGATCCAGAATTTCGCTTTTGCCAGCGGCATTCGCCGCCGTTTTCATCTCGGACTTGCTGTGGCAGCCGCTTCCGAGGTTGGTCACCGACTCGCCGATATCCTGCATGTCGCCCAGATCGCCGCCAAGGCTCGTGGCCTCGTTGGCGAAGGATGCACGCACGGGATCGTCGGAGACGACCTCCGTCGCGGTATCCTCGGGTTTCACATCAAGCGGGGTCATAGGTTTGATCTCGTTCACGCTGCGTCGTAAATGACTTCGAGGGAGACTTTTTCGACCATCACACCGCCGCGCATATCCTCCTGGGAGGCTGGCAGCAGCGTCACGCCGCGCCCGACCGCCTCGCCCTTGAACAGGCCAAGAAGGCCGTCAGTGGTGAGCGGATTCGGACGCACCGGAGGCGCTTCGGCGACATTCATCGCCAGCAGCTCGAAAATCGGCGCCCATTCGCCGCCGGGTACGCCGACGATCTCGTAGTTCGCGCTTTTCTTACGGATGTCATCGTTCTGCGGGATGGCCGCCAGCACGGGGATGCCGACTGCATCGCAGAAAGCCTGCGCCTCGCCGGTGCCGTCATCCTTGTTGATGAGCATGCCTGCGACGCCGACATTGCCGCCCAGCTTGCGGAAATATTCAACCGCCGAGCAGACGTTGTTAGCCACATAGAGCGATTGCAGGTCGTTCGAGCCGACGACGATTACCTTCTGGCACATGTCGCGGGCGATCGGCAGGCCGAAGCCGCCGCAGACCACGTCGCCGAGGAAATCGAGCAGCACGTAGTCGAAGCCCCACTCATGGAAGCCGAGTTTTTCGAGCAGTTCGAAGCCGTGGATGATGCCGCGTCCGCCGCAGCCGCGACCGACCTCAGGCCCGCCCAGTTCCATAGCGAACACGCCGTCGCGCTTGAAGCAGACGTCGCCGATCTGGACTTCCTCGCCCGAGAGCTTTTTCTTGGCTGAGGTTTCGATGATGGTCGGGCACGCACGACCGCCGAACAGGAGCGACGTGGTGTCGGATTTCGGGTCGCAACCGATGAGCAGCACGCGTTTGCCCTGCTGCGCCATCATGTAGGAGAGGTTGGCGAGGCTGAAACTTTTGCCGATGCCGCCCTTGCCGTAAATCGCAATGATCTGTGTAGTCTTTGTCACCGGACCAGTCGGCAGCGCATCGGGCTCGATCGCCGCTTCGTCGCGCAGGCGTTGAGTCATGGTCACTTGCGGCTGGCCTGTGGGCTGATCGCCATCGAGGGGGGTCATGAGCAGCGTCTCCAATCGAGGATCATTTTGAGGCACGAGGGATCGTTGAAAGCGGTCCGGTAAGCCTCATGGGCGTCGTGCGGATCGCTTCGGTGAGTAATGAGGTTGTCGAGCGACAGAAGACCGTCCTCCAGCAGTGCATTGACTGCGGTCAGATCCGATGGCTTCCATTCGGCGGCGACCCGGATGCGGGCCTCGCGCATGAACGCCGGCGGAAACGAGAAGGAAAGCGGCTCGCTGTAGAACCCTGCGAGGATGATTTCCCCACCGGTCGCCAGACGAGAAATCAGGCTGTCGAGGATCCCGCTATCACCGCTGACATCGCAGATCGACGAATAGTTGCGGCGGGTGTCGCTGGCTGGATCGACGACCTGATAACCTGTTGCGCCATTAGCCCGCTGCGGATTGTTTTCCCAAACGACAGGTTCGCCGCCAAGCGCCACCACAAGCCGAGCGATCAGGCGCCCTAGAACACCGTGCCCGATAATGAGATCCGGAAGCTTCACGCCGTCCAGCGTGATCGCGTGATAACCCGTTGCGGCGAGCGCCAGAAGAACCGCGTTCTCGCCAAGACTTTCGCTGACAGGCGTCACCCGCGCGCCGGGCAGCACCACTTTCGAGGCCGCGCCGCCGAAAAGGCCGCGCACATCCCCAAAGCATTTAGCGCCGGGAACGAAGACGCGATCGCCGACATTTGAGCCGGACTGCGGGCCGGCTTCGATCACGCGGCCGACGGATTCATATCCGGGAACAAGCGGATAGCCCATGCCTGGAAACTGCGGCATGCGGCCAAACCAGAGCAATCTTTCGGTGCCGGTGCTGATGCCGCTCCACTCGATATCGACGATAACATCCTCGGCGCCAGCAGGCGAAAGATCGAGGCGGCTCAGGACGAGCCTCTCAGGTCTTTCTAAAACCACTGCCAAGGTGTTCATTCTTTCTCCAAGTGGACGTTTTGCCTGCGTTTTCGGCACAGCGCTTCATTGAGTGTCAGTTTAAATTGACTGTCTGTAATGTCAAATAATATTTACACTTTTAGGCCGTCGCATGAATGACGCTGGCCAGCAAAGGCCTTCGCGACGGCAAAAGCCGAATGGATGTAAAGCCGGCTTGACGAAGCAAATCGCCAAGTTCCTGGTATGAGCGCGCACGGCCACGGCCCATCGCAAACAGGTAAAGGCCGAAATAGGCGTCGGTGACTGCGTCCGCCCCGCTACGCGACATCGGCTCGGCAATGAGGAGCGAGCCGCCGGGCGGCAGCGCGCGCCGAACGCCGCCCAAAATCGACAGCGCAGCGTCATCGCCATGATCGAGAATGATGCGGACGAGCGTTATGATATCTGCGCCCGTAGGCAGCGCATCCCTCAGGAAATCCCCGCCCACCGCCGTCGCGCGACCGAGGTTCTCGCTCGCGAATCGAGCGCTGGCCTGATCGGCGACGGCTGGCAGGTCGAACAGCGATAACTGCAAATGCGGAGCGCGTGCCGCGACCGCCGAGAGGAAGGCGCCATCCCCTCCCCCCACGTCCATCAAATGCCGATGGCGCGCAAGCGGATAGGCGTCGAGCACCTCCGCCGCCACATGCGGCTGCGAAGCCGACATGAGCGCGGTGTAGGCCGTGACATCCTGAGCGCCAAGCCCGCCGGTATCGCCATCGGCGTAAGGCCAGTATTGAGCAAGCCGTGTCTCGCGCTTTTCACCGCGCAGCAGCGCGACCGGATCATGGAGATCGGCATAAAGCATCGAATGATGCTCCACCATCGCCGCGATGCCCGGATCGCCGACAAGCGCCGCGCCCAGCATGCCAAGCCCGTAGCGATCGCCAGTCCGCGAGGAGAGCAGGCCAAGCGCCGCCGCCGCCTTTAGCAGGCGCACCGTCGAATCGAGCGGCAATGACAGCCGCAAGGCCAGTTGCTGCGCCGTCAGCGGTTCATCCCGTAGCGCGTCGAACAATTTGAGGCGAACGCAAGCGAGCAGGGTCTGGCTGTAGACGAACCCGGCGCATAGATCGAAAAGCGCGCGCTCATGCTTGCGGGCGACGCCTCGCGTGAGGGGAAAAGCCGCCGCCCACCGCTGGAAGCGCGGGCTTCCGATAAGCCGGTCGCGCGCGGCGAAAATCCGGTCGAGCCAGACGCCGCTTTTTCTTTTGACGTCGCTGGGTAAAACCGATTGTTGTTGCACTGGCCGCGATCGCGTATAACTGTAAACTTAACTTGTCACTTTATCTGTCATGCAGAATGGACAGTTGCGCAGCGCCTGTCAATCTCGTGCAACGAAGGCCGGGGGTTTGGGAGCAAAACGAGTAACGGTTATTGGCGCTGGGATGGGCGGTCTCGCGGCCGCCCTCGCGCTGTCGGGGCGCGGATATGATGTCACCGTGCTGGAGCGCGCCGATACGCCCGGCGGCAAGATGCGCGAAGTCGCGGTTGGTAATGCGCGCATCGACGCCGGACCCACCGTCTTCACGATGCGC
>JBGSLP010000017.1:0-6758 GCA_041740655.1 Alphaproteobacteria bacterium | reverse complement strand
TGTGCTCTTCCGATCTGGCGCGGCTCGCCGCAAGCGCTGTGGCCGGACGCGCGCAGCGTCATCATGCTCGGGATGAACTACGGACCGGAAAGCGATCCGCTTGCGGCGCTGGAAAATCGCGCGGCCGGCGCAATTTCCGTGTACGCGCAGGGCCGCGACTATCACGACGTCGTCAAAGGCAAGCTCAAGACGCTGGCGGGCTGGCTGCATGTGCGCACCGGCGCCGAGGTAAAGGTTTTCGTCGATACCGCGCCGGTCATGGAGAAGCCGATGGCGCAAGGCGCGGGGCTGGGCTGGCCGGGCAAGCATACCAACCTCGTTTCGCGCGAGTTTGGCTCGTGGCTGTTTCTGGGGGCGATTTTCACCGCCGCCGAAATCGAACCGGATGCACCCGAGGTCGACCATTGCGGCTCCTGCCGCGCATGCCTCGACATATGCCCGACAGACGCCTTCCCGGCCCCCTACCAGCTCGACGCGCGCCGCTGCATTTCCTACCTCACGATCGAGCACAAAGGCCATATTCCGCACGAGTTTCGCCGCGCCATGGGCAACCGGATTTATGGTTGCGATGACTGCCTCGCTGTTTGCCCGTGGAATAAATTCGCCAGCAGCGCTCGCGAGGTCAAATTCAAAGCCGGAGCCATGACACAGGCGCCGCCTCTTGCGCGTTTGCTGACGATGAGCGACGCGGAGTTTCGCGCCGCTTATGCCGGGTCGCCGATCAAACGCATCGGGCGCGACCGCTTTATTCGCAACGTGGCCATTGCGGCGGGCAATTCGGGCGATGCTGCGCTTGCGCCTGAAATCGTGGCATTGCTCGACGACGCCTCAGCGATCGTGCGTGCGGCTGCAATATGGGCGCTTGGCGAGTTGCTGAACTATGATGAATCGGCGTTCAATGCGCTCCGGTCGCGGCATCAGCCGAATGAAACGGATGCGGATGTCCGCGCGGAGTGGGAGAGAATGATTTGAGCAACTTACTCGCATTTGGCCTTGGCTACTCGGCTGCGGCTCTAGGCAAGCGGCTTCTCGGAGAGAGGTGGACGGTGATCGGCACCGGGCGCAGCGGCGCCAGCCTGTCACGCATCGCCTCGCAGGGCTTTATCCCGCTCGCCTTCGACGGGCAAAGCGTGAGCGGCGAATTGCTGGATGCGATCCGCGCAGCGACGCATATCCTCGTTTCAGCGGCCCCCGATGAGCGCGGCGACCCCTTCCTGCCGCTTTGCCGCGACGCCATTGCGGCAGCGCCAAACCTCCAATGGATCGGCTATCTGTCGACCATTGGCGTTTACGGCGATCACGATGGCGGATGGGTGGACGAGGCGACGCCGCCACGGCCGGTTTCAGACCGCAGCATCGAGCGTCTGGCCGCCGAGGACGCGTGGCTCGCGCTCGCCGCTAAAACCGGCGTGCCCGCGCATATTTTCAGACTCGCAGGGATTTACGGGCCGGGGCGCAACCCGCTGGAAAGACTGATGGCGGGTGAAAGGCACAGCATTTTTAAACCCGGCCAGGTTTTCAATCGCACCCATGTCGAGGATATCGCCGCCGTGCTTTACGCGGCCATCGAGAAAACCCGCGCGGGCGATCCAGCCATGGCAAACCCGATCTTCAACGTGACTGACGACGAGCCCGCGCCGCCTCAGGACGTGAACGCCTACGCGGCAAATCTGCTGGGCCTCGAACCTCCAACGCTTATACCCATCGAGCAGGCGAACCTGTCGCCGATGGCGCGCAGCTTTTACAGCGAGAACAAGCGCGTGCGTAATGAGCGGATCCGCAACGACCTTGGCGTGGCGCTGAAATTTCCGACGTATCGCGAAGGACTTTCGGCCATCCACGCGTCGCTGAAAACAGCAGCGGGGTCATAGGCGACGCTCAAACGAACTCGCTTAACATTCGTAGCAGCAGCGAGACGTCCTGAGGGCGCGCGAGCCGGTGCTCCGCGTCCTTCACGCAAGTGAGGGTTACATCGTCGCTCCCGATCAGATTCAACAGCTTTACCGACCGTTCATAAGGAACATCGACATCCTGCAGACCGTGAATGATGCGCACCGGGCATTGCAGGCGTAACGGCTCCGGCCCGATGGAATGCTTTCGACCATCCTCGATCAAACGGCGCGATATCTTGTACCCGCCCGCCTCATAGCTTGACGGCAGCCGGTAATAACCCTCGTTCATGATGGCCTCGCGAACCTGTGGCGTGAACTGCGCCCACATCAGGTCCTCCGTCATGTTCCACGCGGGCGCGATGAGCACGAGCGCGGCAATCGCTGAAAGCCGCTGCGCCATCAGAAGCGCTATCCACGCGCCCATGCTCGACCCGACGAGGATTTTCGGCCTGTCGTCGAGCAGGTGAAAAATCGCCTCGGACTCCGCGATCCACTCGCTCATGCCGCCTTCTTCAGCGCCGGGCGACTCGCCATGGCCGGAGTAGTCGAACCGCATCATTGCTACGCCGCGACGTTTTGCAAAATCCGCAACAGCGTTTGCCTTGTCGCCCAGCATGCGCGACTGAAATCCGGGCAGCCACATGACCGTTGGCGCGTCCGCTTTCGCCCCGGCCTCGTACCGGTAAGCAATTTGGCGGATTTTGCCGCACCCGTCGTCGATCCCGTGATATTGCGGTTGGTCGTCAGCCATAATGTATCCTCTAAAGGCTGGCCTGCATCTGGACGCCTCATGACCGAACTCAGAAAGCCCGTGATTCTCCAAGTTGTTCCCGAGCTTGCCACAGGCGGGGCCGAGCGCACAGCTATTGAAATATCGCAGGCCGTGATGCGCGCCGGAGGCGCCGCCCATGTTATCAGTCAGGGCGGACGGTTAGAGGCCGAACTGGCGGCGGCGGGCGGCAGTCTGATACGGATGCGAGCCGCCACGAAAAACCCGCTCGGCATCGTTGCGAACGCATGGCGCATGGCCGCCGTCGGCAAGCAGCTCGACGCATCTCTCATTCACGCCAGAAGCCGCGCGCCGGGTTGGAGCGCGCGCATTGCAGCCGCGCGGCTGGGCGTGCCGTTCATCACGACGTATCACGGCGTTTACAATCAGCGCGGTCGCCTCAAGAGCTGGTACAACAGCGTCATGGCTTCCGGCGAAGTGGTCATTGCCAACTCCGAATTTACGGCGCGGATGATTTCCTCGCGGCATGCGGTCCCGCCGGAAAGGCTACGCGTCATTCATCGCGGCGTCGATCTGGCAAGGTTTGCGCCTAGGCTTGTCAGCGACGACCGGGTGGAAGCGCTGCGGGAGAAATGGCGGGTGGGCGCTGGTCAGCGGATCGTCCTGCATGCCGCGCGATTGACAAAATGGAAGGGGCAGACGCTGCTGATAGACGCTGTCGCCGCCGTCAAGGATGCGCGCGAGCTTGACGATGTCGTGTTCCTGTTGGTCGGAGACGCGCAAGGGCGAACCGATTACGAGGAAACTCTTCGCCAGCGGATCGCAAGTCATGGCCTGTCAGATCGTATCCGGTTGACCGGGCACTGCGAGGATATGCCCGCCGCGTTCAAGGCCGCGCATGTGGCCGTTGTGTCGCCGCTGGAGCCGGAGGCGTTTGGACGGGTGTCGGTCGAGGCGCAGGCGATGGGATGCCCGGTCATTGCAACGCGGATCGGGGCGCTGCCGGAGACGCTCAATGTGGGCGCGAATGCGACTGGCTGGCTCACGGTTGCGGGCGACGAACTCGATCTGGCGGAGGCCATCCGTCAGGCGCTCATGATCCCGGACGCTGCTCTTACCCCGATGCGCCAGAACGCAGTCGCGTTTGCCAGCTCCCGCTTTTCCATTGAGCAGATGCAGGCAAAAACGCTCGGCGTTTACGATGAGATGTTGCAAACAAGCCTTGCCGACCGCTTCAGGGCTCAAATCGCCCGCTAATGACGTCTGCGGCCTTGACTTGGCGCCCCCATATTTTATCTTGGTATAAGAAGCAATCTAGCGTGGCGTTGGCAGGAAAATCTGGCCGCGCTAATTGCATTTAAGTTGCAACATCAAGAGGAGACGTCACATACGCCGCCCCATGAACGCCGCGCCTTCCAAAGAAGGCCCAAAAACGAACGAGGATATCACCGCACGCGAAGTCCAGTTGATTGACGCAACCGGAGAAAATGTTGGTGTGGTTGAAAGGCGCGACGCTCTTACGCGCGCAGCCGACGCCGGGCTGGACCTGGTCGAGATTTCGCCGAATGCGACGCCGCCGGTCTGCAAGATCATGGACTACGGCAAGCACAAATTTGCGGCGCAGAAAAAAGCCAACGACGCCCGCAAGAAGCAGAAGGTCATCGAGGTGAAGGAAATCCGCCTTCGCCCGAATATCGACACGCACGACTATGATGTGAAAATGCGGTCGATCAAGCGCTTCTTCGAGGAGGGCGACAAGGTGAAGGTTCTCATGCGCTTTCGCGGCCGTGAGATGGCCCATCAGGAAATTGGCATGCAGTTGTTGCTGAAAGTGCGCGCCGAGACCGAGCCGCTGGCGAAAGTCGAGATGGAGCCACGGCTTGAAGGCCGCCAGATGGTCATGGTGCTTTCGCCTAGATAAAGCGCGTTTGCAGGCGTAATCGCACTTGCGAAGCCTGACCTTTCGACGTAATTTGCGATCACAAAGACCGCCCGGCGTGTGGGCATGCCGTGGCGGCTTTCGATGCTTTCTCCAAAGCAATTGGCTTGAAAATGGGTTGCGTTCGCGCGGCCCGGCCAAAAACAACATCCTTTAGAAAGGAAGCAAAATGCCCAAGATGAAGACCAAAAGCGGCGTCAAAAAGCGCTTCAAAATTACCGGCACGGGCAAAATCATGGCCGCTCAGGCGGGCAAACGCCACGGCATGATCAAACGCACGCCTAAATTCATTCGCAACGCGCGTGGGACTTTCGTTTTGTCCAAGGCCGACACGGGGATCGTGAAGAAATTCATGCCCTACGGCTGAACGGCCAACGACAATCCACCCTCATTTCGAATTTAGGAGACACCTCACATGTCACGAGTGAAACGCGGCGTAGCAGCCCATGCCCGCCACAAGAAAGTCTACAAGGCCGCCAAAGGCTTTTACGGACGCCGCAAGAATACGATCCGCATTGCCAAGCAGGCGGTGGAGAAGGCCGGTCAATACGCCTATCGCGACCGGAAGGTGCGCAAGAGGAATTTCCGCTCGCTCTGGATCCAGCGCATCAACGCCGCAACGCGCGAGCATGGCTTGACCTACGGCCGATTTATCAACGGCCTGACGCGCGCCGGCATCGAGGTGGATCGCAAAATCCTGTCCGACCTTGCGATCCACGAGCCGGTGTCGTTCAAGGCGCTTGTCGAGCGCGCCCGCGCTGCGATGAGCACACAGGCCGCCGCCTGACAACTGTTCGGCCTTTCCAACACCGTCATCACCGGGCTTGACCCGGTGATCCAGTCGAAAGATAAGCGACTTCAGGAAATGAGATGGATGGCTGGGTCAAGCCCGGCCATGACGAATGGGGTTTTCCGCTTATGGACGCGCAAGCCGATACGCCCGACCTGAAGGAGCTGGAAGGTTCGCTGCTGGCCGCCGTCGAGCGCGCGGGCAATCTGGCCGAGCTGGAAGAAACGCGCATTGCCGCCTTGGGCAAAAAGGGCCGCATACCCGAACTGATGCAACGACTCGGCGGCATGCAGCCCGAGGAGCGCAAATCCTTCGGCGCGGCCGTCAATGCTCTGAAGGAGAGCGTGAGCACCGCCATCGACGCGCGGAAGGCTTCGCTCGCCAAGGCGGCTGGCGCGCAGAAGCTACTAGATGAATGGGCGGACATTACGCTGCCGGTTCGGCAAGGCGCCGAGCAACTGGGCCGCATCCATCCCCTCAACCGCGTCTGGGACGACCTAACGACGATTTTTGGCGGCATGGGCTTCGCCGTGGCGGACGGACCCGATATCGAAACAGACGATAATAATTTCACAAAACTGAATTTCCCCATCGGGCACCCCGCGCGCGAGACGCACGATACCTTCTTTTTCAATCCGAAGGCGGACGGCACGCGGCTGCTGCTTCGCACGCATACGAGCACGGTGCAGGTGCGCACGATGCTGGCGCAAAAGCCGCCGATCCGCATTATTTCGCCCGGCCGCGTCTATCGCAGCGATAGCGACCAGACCCACACGCCGATGTTTCACCAGATCGAGGCCCTCGTCATCGACGAGTCCACCCATATGGGTCATCTGAAGTGGACTCTCGCCGAAATGTGCAAGGCGTTTTTTGAAGTGGACGATATCCGCATCCGTTTCCGCGCCTCGCACTTTCCGTTCACCGAGCCGTCGATGGAAGTCGATATCGGCGCGGAGGCAATCGGCAAGCCGGGCAAATGGCTGGAGATCGGCGGCGCGGGGATGGTGCACCCCAACGTGCTGGCGAATTGCGGCATCGACCCCGAGGTCTATCAAGGCTTTGCGTTCGGTATGGGAATTGATCGCATGGCGATGCTGAAATACGGAATACCTGACCTGCGCCCGTTTTTCGGAGGCGATCTGCGCTGGTTACGCCATTACGGCTTTAGCCCGCTGGAAGCTTAAAACGCCCGGTCGCGTCAGCCGCGGCCGGAGCCGACCACGAGGGTCCAGAATGTCAGGAATTCAGTCTCGGGGCGATAAACCACGGCGACGCCCATTTCTTCGGCATCCGACAGCAGCAGGTTTTCGTTGTGCGACGGGCTTTGCTGCCATCCCTTGATGACTTCCGCCGATGACATTTGCCCGGTGCCGACATTCTCGGCGATCAGGTTGAACACATAACCCG
>JBGSLP010000016.1:0-1993 GCA_041740655.1 Alphaproteobacteria bacterium | reverse complement strand
TGCGCGCAGGCTGACGCAACTGACGGTGATCGCCACAGCCTCGCGGCCGGAGACGGCGGCGTGGTGCCGCGAGCTTGGCGCGCATCATGTCATCGACCACAGCAAAGGGCTGGCCGCCGAACTCGGCGCGATCGGGATGAGGGAGGCCAACATGATCGCTGCGATCACGGCGACCGAAACCCACCTGCCCGCCTATGCCGACATCATTGCGCCGCAGGGCAAAATCTGCGTGATCGACGATCCGAAAACGCTGGACGTCATCCCGTTCAAGCGCAAATCCGTCTGCGTGCATTGGGAGCTGATGTTCACGCGCTCGCTTTTCCAGACGCCAGATATGGAGCAGCAGCACGCCTTGCTGCACGAGATGGCCGCCCTGGTAGAGGCAGGTATTATCAAGACGACGTTTGCCGAGCATTTTGGTGTCATCAACGCCGCCAATCTCAAACGAGCGCATGCCCTCATTGAAACCGGGCGCTCCAAAGGCAAGATCGTGCTTGAAGGGTTTTGAGGCGAATGTGATCCACGGCAGGTTTGCGGCGCTATCTCAGGCATGACCAACACAATGATCGGCGACAAGCCAGCGGTTCTGTTTGACGGCGCGTGCCCACTATGCGTGCGCGAGGTCGCGTTTTATCGGCGCCTGCGCGGCGCGGATAGTCTGGACTGGGTGGATGTGAGCAAAAGCGGAGAGGCGGCGGTGTGCGGCGTCGGGCGCGAGCAGGCGTTGGCGAGGTTCCACGTAGTCATGCCTGGTGGTGAGGCCATATCTGGCGCAGCAGGGTTCGTTCAGGTGTGGAAGCGCCTACCGGCCTTCAGGCCTCTGGCATGGATGTTCTCATTCCCGGGTGGCGTATGGCTTCTTGAGCGGGCCTATCTCGGGTTTCTGCGCATCAGGCCATTTCTGCAGAAAATCGCTGCGTCGAAATCTGCCGGATAACTCCATCACCAGTCTTTGAGTTTTAGACGCCTAAAACGAAAAAAGGCCGGATTTCCAATTAGGAAACCCGACCTTTCGTTAGCTCGTCAAGAATTATGGCAGCGTAACTTTCAGAGTGCCAACAACCCGCTCATCGCAAGAGAATGCGTCTGCGTTCGTGCAACCAAAGCCGTTGTTGCCAACGTCGAGGTCGGTGTCGTGGTAGCGGACATCAAGTGTGAACTTGTTCCAAGTTTTGGAAAGGCCGATGTTCCAGTATGTGTAATCGCCCAGGTCCTCGACGTCTGTGTAGCCGAGAGTGGCGCTTGCAACCAGGTCCAACATCATAAACTTTGGAAGTGTCTTAGAAACCGTACCTTCAACAGTCCAGGCTTCCCCGGTCTCAAAGCTGAAATCCGGCGAGTAGTAAACCAAAACGCCAAGCGACAAGCCGCTCATGACTTCGCCGCTGGCGCCAGCCTTGAATTCAACGTAGTCAGCTTCCGTATTGCCGTCGCTAGCGCCTGGATAGGCGTAGTAGATAGCGCCGAAATCGAAAGTTACGTTTCTCCAAGTTGGTTTGATACCTGCATAAAAGTCAATTTCAACATCAGGACCGCCTACTGTGTCAAAGTCTACGCCTGAACCCCAGATGCCGAAATATGCAATGCCGTAGGTGATGTCAACGGACGCCTGAAGAGTTGGCTCTTCAGCTGTCTGCGACAGACCGCGGAAGACATAGTCAGTTACGGCAGCTCCAGTGAAGCTCACACCCCATTTACGGGCTTCTTCCATCGCAGGCTCGTCTTTGTAGCTAAGGTCGGCGGCAGTCGCGGCTCCGGAAACTGCAACCAGTGCAGTCGTGCCCAGAAGGCCAGCTCTAAGAACGTTTACAAATCTATTCATAATAAGCCTCTTTTAAAGTTGGCCAGCTACGTCACCGCCGGCATTCCCCAAACCCGTCAATTTCGCATGTGACTGCCCGCCCGGCTGCCAACATTCCCAGTATTCATACCGCAACCACCAAGCGGCGCAATATGAACTCAACAAAACCATGGGGATACGGATCTCGGTGTG
>JBGSLP010000015.1:0-1603 GCA_041740655.1 Alphaproteobacteria bacterium | reverse complement strand
CGCGCCATGGTGATCGATGGCGACGCTATCCTGCATCTTATCGAGACGCCTCGCGGCCTTCGCGTTCGGGCGATCCCGGCTGAGCAATTGGATGAGGCCAAGACTCTCGATCTTGGCGGTGGGCGTTATATCGTGGCCGGTGTGGAATTCGCAGCCGATGGAACGCGCGCGGCTTACTGGATTCTTCCGGCCAAGCCGACTGACATTGTGACCTATGCGCCTTCGATCCGCATTCCGGCCGCTGACATTCTCCACCTCTCAGCGCCGGTAGGCATTGGGCAGGTGCGCGGCGTCTCATGGCTTGCCCCGGTGCTCTTACGCCTCGCGGAAATCGACGGACTCGACGATGCCCTGTTGACGGGGTTCAAGGTGGCCGCGTTGCACGCGGGCTTCCTGATCGATCAGACCGGGGAAGCCGGGTTGCCGTATGATGGCGATCAGCAAGGCTCGATTCTCAACACCGGAATGGAACCTGGCACGCTGAAAAGGCTTCCGCCTGGCGTTGACGTGAAATTCAACAGCCCGCAACAGGCAAATCAGTCTGTCGAATTCCTGCAAGCGCAACTCCGCGCCGTCGCGGCTGGCCTTGGCGTTCCGGAATTCATGCTGACTGGCGACGTGAGCCGTGCCAATTACTCGTCTTTGAGGTCAGCCCTGACCACGTTCCGTGCCCGGATCGAAATGCTGCAATACACAATCCTGATTCCGCAGATCATGCGGCCACTTTACGAGCGCTTTGTCACGAGCGCCATTCTCTCCGGCGCGGTGAACGCTCCGGACTTCGAGTCGAACATGGCCGATTATCTCAGCGTGGAATTTCATCCGCCTGCGATGCCTTGGGTGGACCCCCTCAAAGATGTGCAGGCCACGAAAGAGGCAATTGCATCGGGCCTCATGTCGCGGCGCCAAGCCGTCAGCGCGTTGGGATGGAACATCGAAGACCTCGACTCCGAGATCGCCGCTGACCGCGAACGCGAAACCTCTCTTGGCCTGACATTCGGCCAGACCCCTAATGCTCCGGAGACTGACAATGACGCTTGATCTTTTCGAACGCCGCGCGGCCAGCTTCGCGCCGTCAACCTTCAACGCCGAAGAGCGCACCGTGGAAGTGATCTTCTCGACCGGCGCAGACGTGCCGCGTCCTGGTTACACTGAGCGCCTGGCCATGACGCCGGACGCCGTGGACCTGTCGCGCCTGATTGGCGCCCATGTTCTCGACTCCCACCGTAAGGGCAGCCTCGCCGATGTGATCGGCGTTGTCGTCAGCGCCGAAGTGCGCGGCGGCAAGGGCTACGCAAAAATCAAATTCTCTGAGCGCGCATCGGCCATCACGGCAGACGTTGCAGCCGGGATCATCCGTCATGTGAGCATCGGCTATTCCGTCCAGAAATGGATTGAGTCGACCGATCAAAATGCTGGCCGCCTCCGGACGGCCGCCAAATGGACCCCAATGGAAATCTCATTTGTCCCGGTCCCTGCCGACCCCGGCGCTACAGTTAGGAACTCCACGATGGAACCCGAAAACCCGACGCCGGAAACCCCGGCGACCCCTACGGTGCAGACCCGCGCCGCAATCAATCAGGCGATCCGCTCGCTTGCTGTC
>JBGSLP010000014.1:0-2081 GCA_041740655.1 Alphaproteobacteria bacterium | reverse complement strand
GAGCGGCGACAAGGCGGCTCCCTCGCGCCGAAGCATCACGAGCGTGAGCGGGCCCGGCCAGAAAGCCTCCGCCAGCGCCCGCGCCGCTCCGTCAAAAACGCCGTATTTCTCCGCCTCCGCAATCGTCGGCACATGGATGATCAGCGGATTGAAGCGCGGGCGACCCTTCGCCTTGTAAATCTGCGTGACTGCGCGGTCATCGAGCGCATTGGCGCCGAGGCCGTAAACGGTTTCCGTTGCGAAGGCGACGAGGCCGCCACGGCGCAATATCCTGGCCGCTTCATCGATCGCATCCGGCATGGCGAGAAGCACCCGCGCATGCGCCTTATCCGCCTGCACATAAACCTGATTTGCATTCACAGTTAAATTTTCCTAAATCGCGGCTTGCGCGGCTTGGTGAACCGCTTCAAACTCCATAGTAATCAAAAATAGCGGGCCGTACGACAAAAGCGTAAGCGAAGCCTGCACAATCACAATGGCTTGGGAGAGACCATGACGTACACCGCCCCGGTTGCCGACATCCTGTTCACGCTAAACCATATCGCCGGGTTTTCCCAGCTTGCGAGCGACGGGATTTTTGAGGATCTGGACAACGACACCGCTGCGGCGATCCTTGAGGAAGCCGGGCGTTTCGCCACCGAGGAACTGGCGCCGCTCAACTGGTCGGGCGATCAGCAGATGTCGCGGCTGGTCGATGGCAAGGTGATGACGCCGGATGGGTGGAGCCAAGTTTATCAGAGCTGGGTGTCGAGTGGCTGGGGGAGCCTCACCGCGCCGAAAGCGTTTGGCGGACAGGGTCTGCCACATAGCCTCGCGCTCGCGGCTGACGAGATGTGGAACGCCTCGAACATGGCGTTCGGTTTGTGCCCGCTGCTGACGCAGGGCGCGGTGGAAGCGGTGAACGCCCATGGCAGTCAGGCGCTGAAGGACAAGTATCTGGCGAAAATGGTCACCGGCGAATGGACCGGCACCATGCAGTTGACCGAGCCGCAAGCGGGCTCCGACCTGCGCTTCCTCAAGACCCGCGCCGCTCCGCAAGGCGACGGAACGTACAAAATCAGCGGCACGAAAATCTACATCACCTACGGCGACCATGAGATGACGGAGAACATCATCCACCTCGTTCTGGCCCGCCTGCCCGATGCGCCCGCCGGAACGCGCGGCATCTCGTTGTTTTTGGTGCCCAAATATCTGGTGAATGATGACGGCTCGCTCGGGGCGCGCAACGACAACTACTGCGCCAAGCTGGAGCACAAGATCGGCATTCACGCCAGCCCGACCTGCGTGATGATTTTCGGCGATAATGGCGGCGCAACCGGGTGGCTGGTGGGCGAGCCGAACCGTGGCCTCAACGCTATGTTCACTATGATGATCGCCGCGCGGCTTGCCGTCGGCGCGCAAGGCGTCGGCATTGCGGACCGCGCTTTCCAACACGCCCTGAACTATGCGCGCGACCGCAAGCAGGGCGGCGTCGAGGATGGCGTGATGATGCCGATCATCGAGCATCCGGACGTGGCGCGCATGCTGCTCAATATGAAGGCGAAGATCGCCGCCGCGCGCTGCATTTCGCTCACCGCCGGGGTCGCCATGGATTTGTCGTTCCACGCCAAGGATGCGGCGGAGCGCCAGAAGGCGGGCGCGCTCGCTGCGCTGCTCACGCCGGTCGCCAAGGCTTTCGGCACGGATGTGGGCGTCGAGGTCGCGTCCGAGGGCATTCAGGTGCATGGCGGCATGGGTTACGTCGAGGAAACTGGCGCGGCCCAGCACCTGCGCGACGCGCGCATTGCGCCGATCTATGAGGGCACCAACGGCATTCAGGCAATCGACCTCGTGACGCGCAAACTGCCTCTCGCAGACGGTCAGGTGATCGCAGCCTATATCGAGGAACTGAAAGCCATTGTGCGGGACGTGCAGGCCTCCAACGAGCCGTCATTTGGCCAGATGGGCGAGCGCCTGTCCGACGCGCTGGCGGCGATGGGCGAGGCCAGTTGCTGGCTGTTGCAGGCGCTGAAGGAAAATCCGAACGCGGCGCTGGCGGGAGCGACCCCCTATCTGCGGTTGTTCGGCTTGACGGCGGGCGG
>JBGSLP010000013.1:0-1872 GCA_041740655.1 Alphaproteobacteria bacterium | reverse complement strand
GCCGCGCCCGGCCGCCACGCCTCCGCCACTGCGCGGATTGCCTCCGCCGATCCCGGCGCCGCGATGAGGGTGATGATGTAATCCATGATGGCGAGCCGCTTTAATTTTCTAAGAAGTCCTCAGTCGAGATATTCGCTTGCTTCAGGATCGCGCGCAGCGTGCCTTCTGGCATATCGCCGGGATGGTTCGGGATGGTGGTGAACTTACCAGTTTGCGCGTTTCGCCAGATTTCATGTGATCCGGCGGCTTGCCGGTAAAATTCAAAGCCGAAAACTTTCAGGCGCTGGACAATATCGCGTTAGGGAAAACCGGCCAGCCTTCCCATCACACGGCGATAACAAGGGGATAATCGAACTTCTCGGCGAGCGCCGGCTGAGGCTGCGGAGTCTGCGCCTCGATCAGTTTTTTAGCCACATCGCGCGCAATCTCCAGCGTCTCCGCGATGGTGCGCCCCTGCGCGACCAGCCCGGGTACATCGTCGGACGTGGCGAGGTAGGGGCCGTCGGGCAGCTTCTCGATGTGTAGATTGATGATGCGCTCCATGGCAGCTAGATTGCCTAAAAATTGGGTAAGGTCAATGGCGACGGATGCTAAGGGTACCGTGCTTATCGCAGGGGCGACGGGGAGCGGCAAGTCCGCACTCGCGCTGTCGGCGGCGCAGGAGTTCGGCGGCGTGGTTATCAACGCGGATTCTATGCAGGTGTACGCCGAGTTACGGGTGCTGACGGCGCGGCCGACGGTAGAGAATGAGGCGCTCGCTCCGCACCAGCTTTACGGGCACGTTAACGCAGGCGAGGCCTACTCAACCGGGCGTTGGCTTGCAGAGGTGGAGCGCGAGATCGGCGCGGCGCGCGAGGCGGGCAAGCTGCCGGTCATCGTCGGCGGCACGGGGCTGTATTTCAAGGCGCTGCTCGAAGGCCTGTCGCCGGTGCCGGACATACCCGACGACGTGCGCGCGCATTGGCGGGATGAGGCTGCGCGCGTGGGCGCCCAGGGCATTTTCCGGCATTTGCAGGAGCGAGACCCGGTGATGGCCGAGCGGCTGAAACCGGGCGATACGCAGCGAATAACGCGCGCGCTCGAAGTGATCGACGCCACGGGGCAATCGCTCGCATATTGGCAATCGCAGAGCGGGACGCCGCTTCTGGATGAAGCCGCCTGCGTGAAGATCGTGGCGACGCTCGATCGTGAGGCGCTTTACGGAAGGCTCGACCAGCGCTTTCTGGCGATGCTTGAGGCGGGCGCTCTCGATGAAGCCGCGCAACTGATGGCGCTTGGGCTTGATGAAAGCCTGCCCGCGATGCGCGCAATTGGCGTCCGCCCGTTCATCCGGCATCTGCGCGGCCATTGCACCCTCGATGTGGCGACCGTAGAGGGGCAAATGGAGACCCGGCGCTATGCAAAACGGCAGCTCACATGGGCGCGAAGCAATATGATTACGTGGAATTGCGTTGACGCGCAACATATAGAAAGAACAAAGCATGAAATTCATAAAATGATTAGGTCAAAGCTTGACGTGCTTGACCCTCGTGCATAATGTGCCGCTTTCATGCAATATAATTGTTCACCGGGTTGCGGAGCTGGGCTATGGCGCGTTTGATGACAGGGGCTGAAATCGTTTTGCAGGCGCTCACCGATCAGGGCGTCGAGCACATTTTCGGCTATCCCGGCGGCGCTGTCCTGCCCATTTACGACGAACTGTTCAAGCAGGAGAAAGTGCGCCACATCCTAGTGCGCCACGAGCAGGGCGCCGGACATATGGCAGAGGGTTATGCGCGCTCGACCGGCAAGGTTGGGGTGATGCTCGTCACCTCCGGCCCCGGCGCAACGAACGCAGTGACGCCGCTTGCCGACGCCATGATGGACTCCATT
>JBGSLP010000012.1:0-5949 GCA_041740655.1 Alphaproteobacteria bacterium | reverse complement strand
ATTTTCGTGTTCGATAGCCCCAGCGCGCGCGCCGCCTTGATATACTCGAAATTGCGGCCGCGGAAAAATTCCGCCCGCACAAGCCCTGCGAAGCCGACCCAACTGAACAACAGCATGATGCCGAGCAATATCCAGAAACTGGGCACGATGATCGCCGCGATAATGATGATCAGGTAAAGCTGCGGAATCGAGGTCCATATCTCGATGAAACGCTGGAAAATGAGATCGGTCCAGCCGCCGAAATAGCCCTGAATTGCGCCCGCCGTCACGCCGATGATGGCGGAGAGAAACGTCAGCACGAGGCCGAACAGCACGCAGATGCGGAAGCCGTAAATGACGCGGGCGAGCACGTCGCGCCCCTGGTCATCGGTACCCAGCAGGTTCTCCCATGTCGGGGCGGATGGGAACGGAACGGGCGAGTCCTTCTTGATGGTGCTGTAGCTGTACTCGACCAGGGGCCACAAGACCCAGCCGCCCTTGTCGGCAATGAGTTGCTTCACGACCGGATCGCGATAATCAGCCTCTGTCAGGAATTCGCCGCCGAAACGCGTCTCCGGATACGTGAACAGTACGGGCGACAGGATCGCGCCGTCATATCTGACCAGCAGCGGTTTGCTGTTGGCGATGAACTCGGCGAAGATCGAGACGATGAACAGAAACAGGAAGATCCACAGGCTGTAATATCCGCGCTTGTGGGCCTTGAAGAGACGCCAGCGGCGCTGGTTGATCGGCGACAGCGCGAAAGCCGACCGGCGCTTGGGGCTGACGCCCTCGGCGGCGGAGATGGCGGTTGTCGCGGGCCGAACGCTCATATCCATGGCGCTATACCTCCCGCGTTTCAAAGTCGATGCGCGGGTCGACCCACATATAGGCGAGGTCGGAGATGAGGCCCACGACAAGACCCACCAGCGAGAAGATGAACAGCGTGCCGAACACGACCGGATAATCCCGGTTCACAATCGATTCAAAACCAAGCAGGCCTATGCCGTCGAGCGAGAAGATCGTCTCGATCAGCAGCGATCCGGCGAAGAACGCGCCAACGAATGCGGCCGGGAAGCCCGAGATGATGATCAGCATGGCGTTGCGGAAAACGTGGCCGTACAGCACGCCGTTTTCGCTCAGGCCCTTGGCGCGCGCCGTCACCACATATTGCTTCTTGATCTCATCCAGGAACGAGTTTTTGGTCAGGAACGTGGTGGTGGCGAAGGCGCCGAGCGCGAGCGCCGTCAGCGGCAGCGTCAGATGCCAGAAATAATCGACGATTTTCTCCGGCCATGAAAGCTGGTCCCAATTGTCGGATGTCAGCCCGCGCAACGGAAACCAGTCGAGGAAGGTGCCGCCCGCGAACAGCACGATCAGCAGGATCGCGAATAGGAAGCCGGGGATCGCATAGCCGATGATCACCACCGTGGATGTCCAGACATCGAAGTTCGAGCCGTCGCTGACCGCCTTTCGAATGCCGAGGGGGATCGAAATCGCGTAGGAAATCAGCGCCATCCAGAGGCCGAGCGAGATGGATACGGGGAGTTTTTCGCCGATCAGGGAGATGACGCTGACGTTGCGATAGTAGCTCTCGCCGAAGTCGAAGCGCGCGTAGTTGCCCATCATCAGCATGAAGCGCTCCAGCGGAGGCTTGTCGAACCCGAACTGCTGTTCGAGCTTTTTGATGAACTCCGGATCGAGCCCCTGCGCGCCCCGGTAGTTCGAGCCCGCCGAACTGTCGCCCGCGCCGATATTGGGCGCCCCGACGCCCGTTTCGCCGCCTCCGCCGCCAAACCTCGCCGTCGCTCCTACATCCGTGCCGGATAGTTGCGCGATTATGCGCTCAACTGGCCCGCCGGGGGCGAACTGCACCACGAGAAAACTCACCACCATGATGCCGAACAACGTCGGGATCATCAGCAGAAGACGGCGCGCGATATATCGGATCATGGAGCGCCTGCTTTACTGTTGAGCGAGTTTTGCGGCTTTGTCAGCGTCCCACCACCATGTTTCGAGCACCGCGCGGCTGTAGGTCGGCTTGATGGCCGGGCGCGAAAACTTGTTCCAATACGCAATGTTATGCACGTTTTTGAACCAGTTCGGCACCCAATAATGCCCGGCGCGCAAAACCCGGTCGAGCGCCCGTGCGGCGACGCGCAGTTCATCGCGGTTTTTGGCGTTCAGCATGCGCTCCGTCAAAGCGTCGACGACGGGGTCTTTCACGCCAGCGAGGTTATTGCTGCCTTTAGCATCCGCGGATTGTGACCCCCAGAAACTGAGCATATCGAGACCCGGCGTGGCGGGGAGGACGAAGCGCGCGAGCATGATGTCATAGTCGAAGCTCTTTTTGCGCTCCTCATACTGCGCGGCGTCGATGCGGCGGAGCACGGCCTCGATGCCGATAAGTTTGAGATTTTCGACATAGGGGCCAAGCACGCGTTCGAAGATCGGATCGTCGATCATGAACTCGATGCTGAGCGTTTCGCCCTTGGCGTTTTTGCGGATCACCTGCGTTTTGGCCGATGTGAGGCCGACGGATTTCATCAAACCGCAGAAAAAGCCGCATGCCGGATCGGCGACCTCGACCTGCGTCAGCGTCCAGCCGGCATCATTCAGCAGTTGCGAGGCTTTGCGACGGTTCTCGCGATTTTCGCCCGTCCCGTCCGTGACCGGCGGCTTGTAGCTTTCCGCGAAAACCTGCGGGGACAGCTTATCGCGATACGGCTCCAGCAGCGCCAGTTCTTCCGGCGAGGGCAGCCCTTCAGCCTTCAGATCGCTGTTCTCGAAATAGCTTTGGGTGCGCGTATAAAGCCCGTAAAAAAGCTGCTTGTTGCTCCACTCGAAGTCGAAGGCGTAGTTGAGGGCCTCGCGCACGCGCGGATCGGCAAGCTTGGCTCGGCGTGTGTTGAGAAACCACCCTTGAGCGCCGCCGGGGCGTCCATCGGGCATGGTGTCCTTGATCATGCGGCCGCTTTTCACCTGCGGAATGTCATATTCCGTCGCCCACGTTTTCGAGGTGAATTCCTCGCGGAAGTCGTATTTTCCGCCCTTCAGCGCCTCGAACTCCGCGGTGCGATCGCGGTAATATTCGTAGCGCACCTCATCGAAATTATATTTGCCGCGCATGACGGGCAGATCGGCGGCCCAGTAGTCCTTGCGGCGCTCGAACACGACGAATGCGCCCTGCTTGAAATCGCCGATCTTGTAAGGGCCGGATCCTAGCGGCGGCTCAAGAGTCGACTCCTCGAAAGCGCGCGTCGAGTAATACGCCTTCGAGAAAATCGGCTGCTGGGCGACGAGCACAGGCAGATCGCGGATGTTATCGCCCTGAAACTCGAAACGGACGGTCAGCGGGTCGACGACCTCGACCTTCGAAACATCGCGGAGCGGCAGCGCGATCAGCGGGTGCCCCTTCTCCTTCAGCGTCAGGATGGAAAATGCGACATCTTCAGCGGTGAGGGGCGTGCCATCCGCGAAGCGCGCCTCGGGGCGCATATAGAACGTGACCGACCGCCGGTCGTCGGCGACTTCCGCTGAATGCGCGACAAGGCCATAAACCGCGTCAGGCTCGTCAAGCGCACGCGTCATCAGCGTGTCGAACAGGACGCTGAGCCCTTGCGCGAAATCGCCCTTCAGGATGTAGCCGTTGAAACTGTTGAAGGTTGTTTTCGAGCCTTCGCCCTGTAGAACGAAACGACCGGCTTTTGGCGCGTCCGGGTTCACATACTCGAAATGCTTGAAATCCGCCGGATATTTGAGCTGCCCAAAAATGGAAAGGCCGTGGCTTCTTTCGCTGGCCATTGCCCCCAAACCGGCCATGCAAACGGTGACAAACGCACAGGCCGCCGCGACGATCAATCTTGCCCGAGGATGCTCAATCATTGCTTCATATGGCCTCTTCCGACAACGTGGTTCCGCGACCTACTGACTGGCTTTCAGTTTTGCGGCGCGCTCATCGTCGTGCCACCATACCTGCAAATATCCGACCGTGCGCGACGGCAGCGTTTCGGGATGAGCGAATTTATCCCAATACGCAATGCGCTCGTTTGGCGTATGCCACTGCGGCACGACGTAGAAATTCCAGAGCAGCACCCTGTCGAGGGCGCGCGAGGCCGCGATGAGTTCGCTGCGATTTTTCGCGAAGATGATGCGGTCGATCAGCTTGTCCACCGCCGGGTTCTTGATGCCGATATCGTTGCGGCTGCCGGGCGTGTCCGCCGCCTGCGATCCCCAATAGTCGCGCTGCTCGTTGCCAGGGGACTCGCTCTGCGCAATCCCGCCGACGATGATGTCGAAGTCGAAATCGTCGGTCCGCCGCTTGTATTGCGGCGTGTCGACCACGCGAAGGGTCGACTTTACGCCGAGCGCATTGAGGTTCTGGATATAGGGAAGGACGATCCGCTCGAACTGCGGCGAGACCAGCAGGAACTCGACTTCCATCGCCTCACCGGCAGCGTTTCGCAGGACCGGCGCGGTTTTCTGCGCCTGGAGGCCAACCGAGGTCATGATGCGGCAGAAAAACCCGCAGTTTTCGTCGGTTTGAACCTCGGTCCGGACCGTCCAACCCGCGTCCTTCAGCAGCGCCACCGCGTCGCGGCGATTCTGCCTCGCTTCATCCGGCGTGCTGTTAACGGGGTTTTTGTACTCGGTCGTGAATACCTCTGGCGGAACCTGCGCGCGCACCTCTTCGAGAATTGCAAGCTCCTCGCCCTCCGGCAGACCTCTGGCCGCAAGCTCGGTGTTCTGGAAGAAACTCCCCGTGCGTTTGTACTGGCCGAAGAACAGGTTCTGGTTCGCCCATTCGAAATCGAACGCGAGATTGAACGCCCGGCGCACCCGAGCATCCGAAAACTTTGGCCGCCGAGTGTTGAGGATAAACGCCTGCATTGGCTCCGGCGTCTTCAACTCGATGTCGCCGCGCTTGATCACCTGACTGTTCTTCACGCCCGGGAAGTCGTAGCCCGTCGCCCAGTTTTTGGCGCTGGTTTCGGTGAAAAAGTCGATCTGGCCCGCTTTGAACGCCTCGAAGGCGACCGTCTGATCGCGGTAATAGTCGAACCGGATTTCGTTGAAATTGTAGAACCCCTTGCGAACCGGCAAATCCTTGGCCCAGTAATTCTCGGCGCGCTGATAAACGATGAAACGCGGGGCCGCGGCTTCCGTGATTTTGTAAGGCCCGGAGCCGAGCGGCGCTTCCAGCGTCGTTTTTGTGATGTCGCGCGGCGCTCCGTCGGGGCCGTTCGCAGTCCAGTAGTGCTTCGGTAGCACGGTCAACTGGCTGACAATGACAGGTAGCTCGCGGTTGTTTTTGACATCGAAGTAAAACGTCACCTCGCGCTCGCCAGTTTTTTCAGAGCGCACGACATTCTTGTAATATTGCGCCAGACCTGGGTCCCCGGCCTTCAGCGCTTCCATGCTGAAAATCACGTCTTCCGGCGTGATCGGCTGTCCATCGTGCCAGCGGGCAATGTCGCGGATTTTGAACGTCACCGACGAATAGTCATCCGGATATGACGCCCACTCGGCGATGAGCGCATATTCGGTAGACGCTTCATCAAGGCTGGTGTCGAAAAGCTGATCATAGATGAGGCCGAGGCCGGTCGGCTTCTCGCCCTTGAACGCGGCGATATTCAGCGTATCGAAAGACCCAAGCGCCCACTGACGGGTGGCCCCGCCCTTTGGCGCATCTGGATTGACGTAGGCGAAGTGCGTGAAATCCGGCCCATATTTCGGCTCCCCTATGAGCGAGAGAGCGTGGCGCTTCTGCGGCCCCGCTTCTTGCGCCACGGCGGGGGCTTCAGGTGTTGGCGCAGGAGCCGCTTCCGTCTGAACAGGCGCTGGCTCGGTCTGAACCGGCGCCTCGACCGGCTGGACGGGCGCGGGTGCCTCCGCTGGGTGCGAAGGGGCGGCACCCGCAGACGTTTCAGCAGTCGGCGCGGGCGTTTCGGCTGTTGCAGCAGGGGCGTC
>JBGSLP010000011.1:0-7658 GCA_041740655.1 Alphaproteobacteria bacterium | reverse complement strand
CTACCGTGGCCGGATGCGCGGCGTCGTGGGCGCCGATGTGATGTTTCTCTCGGCGTCTGAGATCTCGCGGCATCTGCAGAACGGCGCGGTGCATCTGGGCGTGACCGGCGAGGACCTGCTGCGCGAGCAGATGGCGGACGCGGATGCGCGCCTGACATTCATGCAGCCGCTCGGCTTCGGCCATGCCGATGTGGTCGTCGCTGCGCCGGAGTGCTGGCTTGACGTGTCGAGCATGGCGGACCTTGAGGCGGCGGCGGCCCTGTTCCTGCGCACTCACTCGCGGCGCATGCGCATCGCGACGAAATATATGAATTTGACGCGCCGATACTTCGCCGAAAAAGGCGTTCACAGCTATCGCATCGTGGAAAGCCTCGGCGCGACGGAAGCGACGCCAGCCGCTGGCACCGCCGAGGCCATCGTCGACATTACGTCGACCGGGGCAACGCTGGCCGCCAACCACCTCAAAATCCTGAGCGACGGCGTCATCCTGCGCAGTCAGGCTAACCTGGCCGGCACGCGCGCGGCCACCTGGAGCAAAACCGCGCTCGCCGCCTCGCAAACCATCCGCGAAGCTTTCTCGGCCAAACCCCGATAGCGTTACGGCTCCAGTTCGGTATCCCAGTAGAGATAGTCGAGCCAGCTTTCGTGCAAGAAGTTCGGCGGGAACATCCGTCCGTTCTTGTGCAACTCGTGAACCGTCGGCCGGTATGGCATGAGCTGCGGCCACATCTTGGCTTTAGCAGGCATCTTGCCTCCCTTTTTCAGATTGCACGGCGCGCAGGCCGTCGTGACGTTATCCCATCGCGTCAGGCCGCCGCGCGAGCGGGGAATGAGATGGTCGAACGTCAGATCCTCGGTCGAGGTGCAATACTGGCAGCGGAAGCGGTCGCGCAGGAACACGTTGAAGCGCGTGAATGCCGGATACATCGCTGGCTTCACGTAGGTCTTGAGGGAGACCACGCTGGGCAGCTTCATCTCGAAACTGGCGCTCCTGACCGCCCGGTCGTAGTAGGAAACGATGTTCACGCGGTCAAGGAAGACCGCCTTCACCGAATCCTGCCAGTGCCAGAGGGATAATGGATAGTAGCTGAGTGGCTGATAATCAGCGTTCAGAACGAGGGCCGGATACGAGTCCGGCGGCGATGTAAAATTCGCTAGGGCGGTCACGTCTGCCTTTCCCAACGGTTACCGTTAAGTTCATGCAGGCTACGTTCGCACTACGTCGCACTCCAAGCTTGATACTATAAATCCATGTCAATTCTGTGAAGGGGTTATTTACACAAAATTAACGCGGCGCACGGCACTCTCAACATAACCGGGTTAGTGGTCAATTAAGCTTTTTCTACAAAATATAGAATAGCGGTTGCAACACATCCTGCCAGTGTTACACTTCGATATCCAAGTATTTCTCACCCGTTGAGCGCGCGCCATGAACCCTGGAACATGCCGGTTTTTCCTTGTATCCGCTGTTGTCGGAGCGGTTGGCGGCGGCGATTACGCCTCAAAGCAGATATTCGGAGCGTCGGAAGCGACGCTTTCAACGCTGACGGCAACGTCAGACGGGCAGGCTCATCTTGAGAAAGCGCCCCGCAAGGTCCAGTCCAACCGGGTCGATCCCATGGCCGAGACCGGGCCGGATATGCCACTCGACGGGTATTTCCGCGGCTCCCAGACCAGCGCGCGCGTGATGAATAGCCTCAACGGGGATAACCTCATCCCTGTCGCCGTGGAGGAGCATAACGGGCGGCCGGGTCACAACCTCTCGCGCCAGGTGCTCCGGCCCGGCGAGAAGCCCGGAAAAGCCAACAATGGCGCCAATCTTCCGAGCGCGACGGGGACCGACGTGAAGGGCCATCATGCAGCCCTGACTGAAGCCGACGAGAGCAAGCCCGCTGTCGTCAAGTCCAAGCGCCGCAAGTTCGGCGTCAAGAAACGCGTCAAGAAACGGACGCGCGCTCGTAACGCCTCGCCATCTCTCGCCCGGATCGCGAAAGGTAAGCGGAAACCACTGGCGTCCACCAAAAGAGCCCGGCAGCGGGTCGGGCGCGTTCGGCGAAACAAAAGCGGCGTCTGGTAATAGCCCGCGCCACTGTCGCGACAGCCCGATAAGGTCGTTTCCGTCCGCCCCGTATCCGTGCAGAAACACCACAAGCTGCCTTGCCGCGCCGCCAGAGGCAGGCGCAACCCTTGGGCCGTCTAATCTTGGCAGGCTCGCCATCGCAGCTTCCTCTCTCGATTCCAGGTCTGGCGGTGTTTTAGCGCAAGAGATAGGGTTGCGCCAGATTTAGCCCCAGCGCGCACATGACGAGTATGCCTCAAGCGGTTTTACGTTTCGCCCCAAGTCCGAACGGCGAGTTGCACCTCGGTCACGCCTATTCCGCGCTGTTTACGGCGGAGATGGCGCGTCGGCTGGAAGGAAGTTTCCTGCTGCGCATCGAGGACATCGACCTTGGGCGCTGTCGCCCGGAGTATGAGGCGCAGATTTACGAGGATCTGGCGTGGCTCGACCTGACGTGGGAGATGCCCGTGCGGCGTCAGTCCGAGCATTTCGGGGATTATCGCGCCGCGCTCGACACGCTGGCTGGACTTGGCGTCATTTACCCGTGCTTCGCCACGCGCCGCGAGATTGCCGAGGCGGCTGGCGGAGCGTTCGATCCCGACGGGGCGCCGCTTTACCCCGGCATTTGGCGCGACGCGGATGCTGGGGAGGTCGCGAGGCGGATCGCGGCGGGTGAAGCGCACGCCTTGAGGCTCGATTCCGCACGCGCGATCAAGATTGCTCGCGGTTTTGGGCGCCCGCTTGAGTGGCCGTCATTCGAGTTCGTCGATGGACAACTTCGCGTAACGGCTCTGATGGCCACGCCGGAGCGCTGGGGCGACGCGGTGCTCGCGCGCAAGGATACGCCAACGAGCTATCACCTGTCGGTGGTGGTTGATGACGCTTTGCAAGGCGTGACTCACGTCACACGCGGCGCCGACCTGCTGGCCGCGACGGATCTGCACGTTCTGCTTCAAACACTTCTTGGCTTGCCGACCCCGCTTTACACGCATCATAAGCTGATCACGCTGGACGGTCGCAAACTGGCCAAAAGCGCTGGCGACAAAAGCCTGCGAGCCTTGCGCGAAGGTGGAGCCACCCCCGCCTACATCCGCTCGGCAATCGATCTACGAGACGAGCCATGAACATATCTGAGAAACCAACTTATGGAGAATTGGCGGAGGCGATTGCCACGGCGCTGAATGGCGGCGCGCGCAAGATAGAAAAAAAGGTATTCTATCACGATTTCCAGACCTGCTTTGAATACGCTACCCACGCGCTCGAAAGGTTGGGAGCGATGAAGCGTAAGGCGCCTGGTAGCCCCGAATACAGGTTTCTTTGTTCGCCTAAACAGGCACGGAGGAAGGCGGAAAACAAGAAAACCGCTGATGTTACATATGATGATCTGGTGATTTGTCTGGAACGCTTGCTTGGCTTTTATTGCTCCGTCGATCCGAACAATTTAGAGGTTCTAAGCGACCGTAGCGACTCCCTATACCAGATGCTGGATTGCCTCGCGCGGATTGGCTCCCGGGTCAAATGCGCTGACAATCGTTTTTACTGGTTAAGTCGTCCGGATAGTTTCAAAGACAGACGCCCAAGTTTCGCATAAACCAAGTATTCGTTGATGCGATATTGCAGGTTGCCTTGCAATCTGACCGGTTGCGCAACAGGATATAGATATGTCAAATGAACCCGAAAATCACACGCTCACTTTGCTTCGTGAAATGCGCGCGGAAAGTGCGGAACGGCACGAGCAGGTGCACACACAAATTGCGCAGCTACATGCGTTGACGCAAGCGCAGTTTGCGCAAACTCAGGGGCACATTAAAACGCTGGCCGAAACGGCGCTAGACACGCTTAACGCCATGCGCGAAATGAAAAGCGGTCAACAGGTCATAGAGATGGATTTGCGCGGCATCCGTGGCCGCGTCGAGCGCATCGAGGACAGGCTCGATGGCCGCGTACTGCACGACGCCTAATCGCGCTCATCGCCCCTCATCCGCTGTTTTTGCGCTAACCGCGAGCGCGTGCACACCCACTTTCAGCTCGGCATCCAGAGCTTTATAAACCATCCGGTGCCGCTGGACGCGCGATTTGCCCGCAAACGCGTCGGACACGATCACAACGCGGAAGTGGGTTTCGCCAGTCTGCGCGCTCGGGCCGCCCTCCAGAACTTCGCGGTGATGGGCGTGCTTGTGCGACTCGTTCTCGATGGCGAGCGAGGACGGCGCAAAAGCCGCGATCAGTTTTTCCCGCATTGCCGCTTCAACACTCATTTTTGACTTCCCCTCGCATTCGCATCACACCGCCGTCATGCCGCGCCCCCGAAAACGCATCAAAGCTTGTGCGCTCGGGGTCGAAGCACCATACTGCACCCTGCGTATATGCGGCGTTTTGCTGGCAGGCGCAACCAAAGGCATACACATCAATATCCATGAAGCTCGACTCAAAATACTTCGACCGAATACGCGTCAGCAACCGCCGGACAAAGACCGAGGAAACACGCGCGCGCACCTGTGACTGGCCGGGCTGCCGTCTGCCGGGCAGCCATATGGCGCCCAAAGGCCGGGGCCGCGACGGCGAATTTTTCAGCTACTGCATCAATCACGTCCGCGAATACAACAAGACCTACAACTATTTTTCCGGCATGAGCGACGCGGAAGTCAGCGACTTCCAGAAGGCGTCGATGACCGGGCACCGCCCGACCTGGGCGTCAGGCGTCAACTCGTGGGCGGAGGAGCGCGCGCGTGAGGCGAAACGCGCGACCGGCTATCAGCACGGCTTCGAAACCGCGGACCCTTACGGTTTTTTCAACGAAGCGACCGGCACCGCGCAGCCAAAGCCGCCGCGTAAACCCATCCGCAACGCAGAGCGCAAATGCCTGCGCACGCTCAATCTCGATGAAACGGCGACGGCGCAGGACATCAAGAACAATTACAAGGCGCTCGTTAAACTCCATCACCCTGACCGTCATGGCGGAGACAGATCGTCCGAGGATAAACTACGCGAGGTGCTGGACGCGTATCACTATCTGAAACAGGCGGGGCTTTGCTGACGCTGCCAATTAGCGTACCAGAGCCGTTCCCGAAAAGTGTTATGCGGTTTTCGGACGAGAACGGCTCTATTTATAAATATAGAGCCAACTCACGCGATTTGATTGTATCAATCAAATCGCGATCGGATCTATGCGGCTGCCTCTCAACTCCCAATAGTATGACGGTAACATCATGACCCCTGCTTTAATGCCCGACATGAACGTGTCGGTGCGCCAGCTTTTCGGCTTCGACGCGAATTTCGAAGTTCCGGCGTTCAGCCAGCCGTCCGAGTATGTGCCCGAGGCTGACCCGGATTATCAGTTCAACCGGGAGACGACGCTCGCCATCCTCGCGGGCTTCGCGTTCAACCGGCGCGTCATGGTGCAGGGCTATCACGGCACCGGCAAATCGACCCATATCGAGCAGGTGGCGGCGCGGCTCAACTGGCCGTGCGTGCGCATCAACCTCGACAGCCATATTAGCCGCATCGATCTCATCGGCAAGGACGCCATCGTCATTCGCGACGGCATGCAGATCACTGAGTTTCGCGAGGGCATCCTGCCGTGGGCGCTGCAATCCAACACGGCGCTCGTGTTCGATGAGTACGACGCTGGCCGCCCTGACGTGATGTTCGTCATTCAGCGCGTGCTGGAGGTGGCAGGCAAGCTGACGCTGCTCGATCAATCGCGCGTCATTCACCCGCACCCATCGTTCCGGCTTTTCGCGACGACCAACACCATTGGCCTCGGCGATACCTCCGGGCTTTACCATGGCACGCAGCAGATCAACCAGGGCCAGATGGATCGCTGGTCGGTGGTCGTCACGCTGAACTACCTGCCGCACGACGACGAGGTGAAAATCATTCTAGCGAAGGTCAAGGGGCTGAACACCGACGCCGGGCGCAAGACCGTCGCCAACATGGTGCGGCTCGCCGACCTCACGCGGCAGGCTTTCATCAATGGCGACCTCTCGACGGTGATGAGCCCGCGCACAGTCCTGACCTGGGCGGAGAATGCGCATATCTTCGGCGATCTCGGCCTTGCGTTCACCCTGAGCTTCCTCAACAAGTGCGATGAATTGGAACGCAGCCTCGTTTCCGAGCTTTACCAACGTTGCTTCAATCAGGATTTGCCACAGACGTCAGCCAATGTAGCGTTAAGCTGAGCCCTGAAGCTTAGAGTTGTGTAGTTTGAGCATGCAGGAAACGACCGCCCCGAAATCAGACCTCGCCTATTGGGCGCCGTGGCGGCTCGATCCTGTGCTGCTGCAAGAACGCGAGGGGCACTGGCGCTGGTATTGGGCGCTGCTTTTCACGGCGTTGAGCGTCGCCTTGTTCGTGTTGCTATACATCGCTGGCAACTGGGCGATTGCAACCTTCGCACGCGGCTCGAATACGATGGATGGCTATAGTGCTGCTCAGGATACGCTGTCGAGCAGCCTTTTCATTCCGGGTCAGCCTTATACATACATCATGATTTTCGTACTTTACCTTGCCCTGATCGCGGCTGTCGTCATCAGCCTGAGCATTCGGGCACAAACCTTCCGCGCCGGGTTTAATTTGAACTCCGCTGGCGGCTTCCGGGAGTTCTGGAAAGCTGGCGGCGCGCTGGCTGCGATACTGGCGCTGACATCCGCCCTCCAATTTGCGTTGTTTCCCGGCTCCTACGCCCTTCGCGACGTATCCGCGAGCCATTTTGTCTGGGTCGGCCTCGCGGCGTTCGTGCTGCTCGCGCAGACGCTGGGCGAGGAGCTTTTTTTCCGCGGATTTCTGCTGCGGCTATGGGGCGCGGTCGTGCCTGTACGGCTTCTCATCGTTGGCCTCGTCAGCGCATTCTTCATTTCTGTGCACGTCGGAAATCCTGACGTGCAGGTGGATTTGTATTTCTCGCTTGTCGTCTTTGTCGCGCTCGAGTGCCTTTACTATTGGGTGCTTTTTCGCACCCGCAGCGTTTACGCGACCTGGGGCATGCACTGGGTAAACAACGTCTTTGCAATCCTCGTGATTGCGCAGGCGCCGGGCTGGAAAAACGATATTTCAATCATCACGTTCACCGATCCTGTTTTGACGGCGGGGGGCAGTTACGCGGCCAACCCCGTCGCCTATGTCGGCACGATCGCAGTGATGCTGATCTTCATTGGCCTGACGGCATGGAAACGGTCGCCGTTTTACCTCGCGCCTGCGCCGGTAGAGAACCCGAATGCGCCGGAGCTGGTCGCAAAAGCCGAGGCGCCGACGGACGACTGGCCGCCCTGGTTTCCGCGACCGGCGGCGGGCGACCCCGCGCGCAGCCCCAATCCTTGAGTTGACGCAACAGGCTTCATACAATGACGATAAAGCGCAAAAGCGACCCATCAGGCCCGCTCAAACGAGCGGTAACGGTGGCGACGCGCGCCATTTCCGGCGACCCCAAAATTCAGGTTGCGTTCGCAGGCGATGCGCCGGGCTTCGACGGGAAGACCGTCCGCCTACCGACGCTTTCGCGCGCGCCGAATAAAAAGGAAATCGCCATCATGCGCGGGCAGGCCGACTCGGCCGCGCTGAACGTCGCCTGCCATGATCGCAAAACGCATGCGGCTCTCGC
>JBGSLP010000010.1:0-5003 GCA_041740655.1 Alphaproteobacteria bacterium | reverse complement strand
ACGATAAGCAGAGTTTGCCCCTCGCGCACCATGCTTCCGATCTCGACGAATGACGGAGCGCCGGGCTCTGGCGCACGGTAGGCGGTGCCAACCATAGGCGAAGTCAGCGTGCCGGGGTGTTTCTCTGCGGCGATTGCAGGGGCGGCGGCAAGCGCTTGCGGCGCGAACGCAGCCTGCTGAGGCATAGACGCAGCAACGGTCAAAGTGCGCGCCACGCGAACGCGGATGCCCTTTTGCTCAATCTCGATTTCGCTGAGGTTGGTTTCGTCGAGGAGGTTCGCGAGTCCGCGAATCATATCCTCGTCTATGCCTTCAAGTTTCTTCTTGTCGCTCATAAATGTCCTAACGGCTCGACAAAATCAGGAAGCGTGGGCAGAGACGGCAGGCGGCAGAAGTCGGTCGGCCAGAGCGTCGAGTGCAAGGTCATATCCCTTTTGCCCAAAACCGCAAATCACGCCCCATGCAGCCTTTGAAACAAATGAGACGTGCCGAAAGTCCTCCCGCTTATGGATATTCGAGAGGTGAACTTCAACGCAGGGAATGGCAAGCGTCTGTAGTGCGTCGAGGAGTGCGATGGATGTGTGAGTGTAGGCTCCGGCATTCAAGATGACCGCAGAGGCTTGTTGGTGCGCTTCGTGAACCCAGTCGATCAGTTGACCCTCGGAATTGCTTTGCCTGAAATCGATGGAAAGTCCAAGAGCTTCGCCCCGCGACTGACACCGCACGTGCAAATCCGTCAGCGTCTCGCGTCCGTAGATTTCAGGCTCCCGCGATCCGAGCAGATTGAGGTTCGGGCCGTTCAGAATGAAAACTGGCTTCACGGTCATTGCAAACGGCTCATTGCACAAAGCGCAAACCAGCGCCTTACGATTGCTGCGAGAACTGAACGATTTGGATTGCTATCAGGTCTCGCGAGCTTTGCAAAATGTCTTTGCCAGTTACGCTCAGGACTTTTTCTCGTCGCCGCAAATGTTGCAGCCGTCCTTGCGGGTCGCCGCCACCGCGTCGATCAACTGCTGTGCGTCATCCGGCGCTCCGGCAATCTCGCTGTCGCCGATGAAAAACGCCGGAGTGCCGTTCACGCCAAGCTCCTCGGCTATTTTCAGGTTTTCACGCATGAGCGCCTCGATTTCAGGCGACGCCATGTCAGCCTTCAGCTTCGTGACGTCCAGCCCGACATCCTTGGCGATGCGCATGGCTTCAGTTTCGGTCAGGCGGCCTTTGTGGTTGAGCATCGCGCGATGATATTCGAAATATTTGCCCTGCTTGGCTGAGGCGAGCGAGGCGAGAATAATCGGCGGCGAATCCTGGAAGATCGGCATGTCGACAAACACGACGCGTACGTTGTTGTCGGCCTCAAGCAGTTTCGTGATGTCCTGGAAAGCGCTGCGGCACACAGGGCAGTTGTAGTCGAAAAACTCAACGACTGTGACGTTGCCCTTTCCGATGCTGTAAGGCGATTCCTTGGCGAAAAGCGACTTGAGGATAGGCTTGCGGCGCTCTGCAAGCTTCGCCTCGGCCCGTTTCTGGAGTTCGGTGTTCACCTCGACCAGGATTTCAGGGTTGGCGAGGAGATAATCCCGAACGATCGTCTCGATCGCTTTCTTTTGCGTGTCGTCGAAACCCTGTGCAAGTGCGGGCTGCGCGGCGGCGGCCGCAGTGAACAAAAGCGCCGCCGATGCGATAGTCCGGGAAAGTCCGTTCATGAAAGTCTCCAATTGAAAATGAGCGCGATAGCGTCTGCCTTATCCACGCGGCTTCGGCGGCTGAAAGTTTATGATGTCGTCGGCCTTGAGCCAGTTGGGTGAGCCGAGCGGAAACGCCGCCTGAGCACGCTTGGCCTGCATCTTTGCGTCCGTATAGCGTCCCCGATGGAAGTAGGCGTTTGCGGTCGCGAGTTCGGCGTCGGCCTGCCGGTTCAGTCGGGCGTATGCATTGGCCAACTGCGTGTAAGCGGCGGAATTCGTGTTCTCTGTCACAAGCGCCAGCCTCAGGTTTTCGACGGCCTCGTTAAGAACGGCGTTGTTATTGCTGCCGAGCAAGGCCTGGGCCAGCATCACACGGATCAGGCTGGCCTTCGGCGCAAGCTTGACGGCGGTGCGCAAGGGAGGAATCGCCTGATTCATCCCCCCCCCTTCTTCCATCAGGCACTGGCCCTTGAACTCGTGAAAATAAGGGTTATTCGGCTGGGCGGCGATCAGTTGATCGATGAGAGGCACGGCGGCCGCGCTGCCCCTGGTATAGCAGGTCGAGATCGCCCTCGCGTAGCGGGCCGGCAGCCCCTGATTGCTCTCCGGGTAGTCGCGGAAAACCACCGCGCGATTTTTCTTGTTTATGAATGCGTCGAGCTTGGCGCGCACCATGTCATGGCGCAGCTGCAATTCTGGCGAATCCTTCTGGTTGAAATACGGGCTTGAGGACGCGAGTCGCTGAAGCGATGCGATGCGTTCCTGCGGTAGGGGATGCGTCTGCGCGTAAGGGTCGACGCCCCGCCCAGCGGTTGAGGACTGTTCGAGAAACAGCCTGAACGTCTCGATCATCCCGCGCGATGACTGCTTTGTAGCATTCAGATAGCGGACGGCGGCTTGGTCAGCGGCTGACTCCTCAGCGCGCTTGTAGTTCAGGAACGAGCGCATGGCGGCCGATTGTCCGCCATACATGAGAGCTGCGCCCCCCTCGGCCATATCATTTCCGCCACCGCCGCCCAGTGCGCCCGCCGCAATCGACGCGATGCCCAGAAGCTGGAAAAACAGCGCCGCCTGCTGCGCCCGCGCGATCTGTGTGTGCATGCGCGAGATGTGACTGCCTTCGATATGCCCGGCCTCGTGCGCAATGACGCCGATCAACTGGTTTGGCGTGGAGGATTTCATGATCGCGCCGACATGCAGAAACATGTTCTGCCCATCGACCACGAAGGCGTTGAACGATCTGTCGTTGATCAGATGGATGCGGATGTTTTGCGAACTGAGGCCTGCCGCGCGCAAAATCGGATTTGAGTATTCCGCAATCAGCGATTCGATTTCCGCGTCGCGAATGCCGCCCTGGGCCAAGGCTGCGGATGGTTTCAGAACGGAGGTGGCCATGAAGCAGGATAAGACCGCCGCCGAGAGATTTAGTTTGGAAGAAAATGACCGTTTCATCTCACCTGTTTCATCGCATTTGCAGGCGGGCCTATATGAGCCCGGCGCAGCAATTATGGTCAATTTGGATCATTTCATTATACCAATAGCTCGATTGGGGCGATAGCGTGACTTTTACTCCGGCAAATGATGTCAAATCCTGTTGAGAAACGATGAGAGGCGCTTTTTGGCTGAGGCAGTTTTACCAGATCAATCCCGGCGGATTACACGGGGCGCTTCCCTTCGCGCCCAGATCGACCCCTTCATCGTGATGGATGTGATGGCGCAGGCCAACCGGCGCGAAGCTGCTGGCGGGGACGTTATCCACATGGAGGTCGGCCAGCCATCCACACCTGCGCCCCGGCTCGTGCGGGAGGCCGCCAAGCGGACCATCGATAGCCACCGGCTTGGATATACTGAAGCGCTTGGGTTGCCAGAGTTGCGGGAGCGGATCGCGCGGCACTATGCGGAGCGCTATGGCGTCGACGTGCCGAGCGCCTGCATTGCGGTGACGACCGGCTCGTCGGCAGGGTTCATTCTGGCGTTTCTGGCGATGTTCGACGAGGGCGACAGGATCGGATTGATGCAGCCCGGCTATCCCTGCTACCGGCAAATCGCGCGCGCTCTCGGCATAGAACCGGCGTTGATTGACGCGCACGCCGGCGTTCCCGAAATGGTGCGCGCAATAGGGGCCGGCGATGTTCGCGGCGCGCTCCTAGCAAGCCCGGCCAACCCGACCGGATCGATGCTGCGCGACGAGGATTTGGCTGCAATCGCGATGGCGTGCGACCAAAACGGGGCGTGCATGATCTCGGATGAAATCTATCACGGACTGACATATGACCGCGCCGCTACGACAGCGCTAGCGTTCAGCCGAAACGCAATCGTCATCAACAGCTTTTCGAAATATTACTCGATGACGGGGTGGAGGATCGGCTGGCTGGTCGCGCCCGAGCCGCTCATGCGGGTCATTGAGCGGCTTCAGCAGAATTTGTTCATCTCGCCGCCAACGCTGTCGCAACTCGCGGCGCTTGCGGCGTTCGATGCAACGGACGAACTCGAAACATACAAAGCGGTTTATGCAGCCAACCGGGAGATTTTGCTGGACGAGTTGCCGCGCGCCGGGCTGGACAGGCTCGCGCCTGCCGATGGCGCGTTTTATATCTACGCCGATGTGAGCCGGTTCACGGGCGACAGCGTGCAGCTTTGCAGCAAGATGCTGCAGGACATCGGCGTAGCTGTAACGCCTGGCGTGGATTTCGATGCCGCCAATGGCGCAAGCTTCATACGTTTTTCTTATGCGGGCGCAACCGGGGAGATTGTCGAGGCGGCGCGACGGCTTCGCGTGTGGCTGAAGCCGTAGCGCCGCGTTCGATTATCCGCCTATACGGCGCTGCCACCATCCACCACGGGCAGGCCCAGTGCGGCGCGGTTGCTCGACGGGCTGCGGCGGCGGATTGTCATTGGTCGGCTGCGGAGCGGCCTCGGGCGCTTTATCCTCCGCTTCGTGCGAATGCCCGTTGGCCTGGGCCTCGACAGCCCTTGCTTCGGCCTCCTCCGCCCTACGTGTGGCGGCGCGGCTTTCTCGCGGTTTCGGCGCTTCGCGGACTTCTTCGCGTTTTGCGATCGGCGCTTCAGCAGGCGGCGTTTCGCTCGGCTGCGGCTCAAACGCCTGATGCTCGGGCGCCTCTGGCGCATCGAACGCATGCAGAGTTTCTTGCGACGTCGGATTATGCTCCAACTGTTCAGGCTCGGCGTGATCGCCGGTCGCGCCGGAAACCTCAGGCTGCATCGTGCCATCCGCCATCATCACGCGGTTACGATTGCCGCCCCTGCGACCGCGCCGACGCGAACGACGCGAACGGCGTCGCTCCTCGCCGCCCT
>JBGSLP010000009.1:0-13782 GCA_041740655.1 Alphaproteobacteria bacterium | reverse complement strand
CGGTCTGGCGCCAGATTTCCTCGGCGGTGGTCTCGATATGGCCCTGCCGGTTCGCGACATTGTCGAACTGATTGGCCCACATCGCGCCATTCGGCTCTGTGGAATCTAGCACCTGCGCGAGGCGCGCCGAATATTTCACGTAATTGTTCGGGTTTTTGTATGGAACGGCAGGCACCTCCACTAACCTTGCGCCCATGGCCCGCAACGCATCCTTCTTTTCTGCGGATTGCGTTTCGGGAATGACGATGACCGTTTTATAGCCCAGCACGCTAGCGACCAGAGCGAGGCCGATGCCCGTGTTCCCGGCCGTGCCCTCGACGATGGTGCCGCCCGGCTTGAGCACGCCCCGCCTGATCGCATCCTGAATGATAAACAGGCCCGCGCGATCCTTGACCGACTGGCCGGGGTTGAGAAACTCCGCCTTGCCGAGAATTTCGCAGCCGGTCTCCTCGCTCGCGCGTTTGAGGCGAATGAGCGGCGTGTTGCCTATGAGTTCAAGAACTGAAGAGTGAGCTTTCATATCGCTTGTTTTGATTCTCTTTATCAAGTAATCGCAATGTAAAAATTGTCACACAACGTTTACAAAATGACACATTGCTTCATCGGCTATTCATTTTTGTTGTCTTATTTTGATGATGCTTGAATGTGCAACAGCCTTGGAGAATATAATGCAAAAACTCAAGTACACTTTCGCGGCAGCTATCATGGCTATCGGCGCGTCGGGGACAAATGTTGCAAATGCAGCCGACACTTACAAGCCCGCATTTAAGCCTGCGCCTGCACAATCCCTAGTGAAACCCGTGCGTTATTGCGCGGCCTGGTATCGTGAATGCCGCATTCGCTGGGGCTACGGTTGGCGTTTCCGCCGGTGCATGGCTATCCGTAACTGCATTTGATCTAACAGCCTACGGAAAAACGGCGCACAGCCGTTTTTCTGCCCCCACCAATAAAATTTCATTCGCTCAAGCATTTTTCTCAACCGCGCCCCGTCGCTATAGACGCGGGCGTGTGAAGCGCTTAAATAACGCCAACCTTAGCGGGCGTGGCGGAATTGGTAGACGCACTGGATTTAGGTTCCAGCGACGCAAGTCGTGGGGGTTCAAGTCCCTCCGCCCGCACCAAGCAACGCGCTTATCCATCAGTTTTTACAACACAGCTTAGAGCGAACGGTCATATGCAAGTTACAGAAACGAATTCTGAAGGATTGAAGCGCGAGTTGAAAGTCGTCATCGGCGCGGGCGAACTGGCCGAGCGCATGGCGGCGAAGCTTGGCGAAATCCAGAACAAGGCGCATCTGAAGGGCTTCCGTCCGGGCAAGGCGCCGATTTCGCATATCCGCAAGGCTTACGGTCGCTCCGTGATGGCGGAGGTCGTGCAGCAGGCCGTGAACGAGACGACCGAGCAGGCGCTCAAGGGCCGCGACGAAAAACCGGCCTCCGCGCCGGACATCAAGCTGCCCGAGGATGCGACGACGGTCGAGCAGGTCATGTTGGGCAACGCCGACCTCGAATATGTGATGTCATTCGAAGTTCTGCCGAAAATCGACCTGACGGATTTGAAGTCGGTCAAACTTGAAAAGAAGGTCGCCGAGCCGACCGATGCCGAAATTGCGAAAAGCCTCGAGGAAATTCTGGAGGCCAACACCGGCTATGAAACCAAGGACGGCGGCGCAGAGCATGGCGACCGCGTCACTATTGATTTTGCTGGCAGCATCGACGGCGAGCCTTTCGAGGGCGGTTCGGCCGAGGACGCGCCGGTCATTCTGGGTCGCGGGCGTTTTATCCCCGGGTTCGAAGATGGCCTGATGGGCGCCAAAACCGGCGACGATACTGTGATCTCCGTGACGTTCCCAGATGATTACGGCGCTGCGCACCTTGCGGGCAAAGCGGCGGAATTCAAGGTGAAGGTCAAAGAGGTCGCAAAGCCCGTCAAACCGCAGGCGAACGACGACTTTGCCAAGTCGCTCGGGCTCGACTCCATGGAAAAGCTCAACGCCGCGATCAAGGATCGTATCGCGCGCGAGTTTGACACGGCCTCACGCACAAAGCTCAAAAAGGCGCTGCTCGACGCGCTGGATGAGGGGCATAAGTTTGAACTGCCGCCATCGCTCGTCGAAGGCGAATTTAACGCGATCTGGGGCGACATCGAGCAGCAGATGCAGCGGAGCGGCAAAAGCTTCGAGGACGAGGGCACGACGGAAGAGAAAGTGCGGCAGGACTATCGCGCCATGGCCGAGCGCCGGGTGCGCCTTGGCCTGCTGCTCTCGGAAGTCGGCCAGCGCAACGAAATCAAGATCGGCGATGACGACATCAAGCGCGCGATCATCGAACGCGCGCGCCAGTATCCCGGCCAGGAAAATCAGGTCATCGAATATTACAAGAAAAACGCCAACGCGGTCGCCGAACTGCGCGCGCCGGTTTACGAGGAAAAGGTCGTCAATTTCATCCTTGAACTGGCTCAGGTGACCGAAAAGAAGGTGCCATCGGCTGAATTGCTTGCGCATGACCATGAGCACACGGATGAGTGCGGACCGGATTGCGGCCATGATCATAGCCATGACCACGACCATGATCACAATCACGAGGCTGCCGAGGCGAAACCTGCGAAGAAATCCTCGAAGAAAAAATAGCTCTGCCCGTCCTAAGCACCTGAGTAATTTGTCATGGATCGTCGCGATATGGCCATGGCATACTTATATCAATACCTGACGGTCGGAGCTGCGCGCTGTGGACGCAGCATCTGCGGTCGCCGTCGGAACGTTTGATTAACCAGGATCGCCTAGCTTCGTTGGGCGGTTTCCAGCCGTGACACCAGGAGCAAATATGCGCGACCCTATCGACTACACCGTCTCAACCCTCGTTCCTATGGTCGTTGAGCAGACAAACAGAGGCGAGCGCGCTTACGACATCTATTCGCGTCTTCTGAAGGAGCGCGTGATTTTCGTGACCGGCCCCGTCGAGGACCACATGGCGGCGGTCATCACCGCCCAGCTTCTGTTTCTCGAGTCGGAAAGCCCCACGAAAGAAATCTCGATGTACATCAACTCGCCGGGCGGCGTGGTGACATCGGGTATGGCGATCTACGACACGATGCAGTTCATCCGCCCGCCAGTATCGACGCTCTGCATCGGGCAGGCCGCGTCGATGGGGTCGCTGCTTCTGGCGGCCGGCGAGCCTGGCATGAGATATGCACTCCCGAATGCACGGATCATGGTGCATCAGCCGTCTGGCGGCTTTCAGGGGCAAGCCAGCGACATCGAGCGGCACGCCAAGGAAATTCTCGCGATACGTGAAAGACTGAATAAAATCTATGTGAAGCACACCGGTCAGACGATGCAGTCCGTCATCGACGTGCTCGAACGGGACACATTTATGACAGCCGACGCCGCCAAAACATTCGGCATCATCGACAAGGTCATAACCAAGCGGGAGCCGGGCGAGGCGTGATTGCGATGATGGACGTGGAGGTTGACTTGACGCTTTCAACCTTGAACAATGGTTTTCCAAAGACCTTATGCGAAGGGTGGCGACAAGTCAGCTTTAGTCAGGACAGTGAATGAGCAAAGTATCGGCAAACGAAACGAAAAATACTCTCTATTGCTCTTTCTGCGGGAAGAGCCAGCACGAGGTTCGTAAGCTCATCGCCGGCCCAACTGTGTTTATCTGCGACGAGTGCGTCGAGTTGTGCATGGACATCATCCGCGAAGAAAACAAGAATTCCTATGTGAAGTCGCGTGATGGCGTGCCGACCCCAGCGGAAATCTGCGCTGTCCTCGACGACTATGTGATCGACCAGTTTCACGCCAAGCGGGTGCTCTCGGTCGCGGTTCACAACCATTACAAGCGCATCAGCCACGCCAACAAGAACAACGACGTTGAACTGGCGAAGTCCAACATCCTCCTTATCGGCCCGACCGGGTGCGGCAAAACTCTGCTCGCGCAGACGCTCGCCCGCATCCTCGACGTGCCGTTTACCATGGCCGACGCGACGACCCTCACCGAGGCGGGCTACGTTGGCGAGGATGTCGAAAACATCATCCTGAAGCTCTTGCAAGCCGCCGACTATAACGTCGAGCGCGCCCAGCGCGGCATTGTCTATATCGACGAAGTGGACAAGATCAGCCGCAAGTCCGACAACCCATCCATCACGCGTGACGTGTCGGGCGAGGGCGTGCAGCAGGCGCTTTTGAAGATCATGGAAGGCACTGTCGCCAGCGTTCCTCCGCAGGGTGGACGCAAGCATCCGCAGCAGGAGTTTTTGCAGGTCGACACGACGAACATCCTGTTCATCTGCGGCGGCGCGTTCTCCGGCCTCGAGAAAATCATCACAAGGCGCGGCAAATCGACAGCAATCGGGTTCGGCGCCAAGGTGACGGCGGACGAGGATCGCCGCACTGGCGAAGTGCTTCGCCATGTCGAGCCGGAGGACTTGCTGCGCTTCGGCCTGATCCCCGAATTTATTGGTCGTCTGCCCGTGCTGGCGACCCTCGAGGATCTCGATCAGGAAGCGCTGGTGCGCATCCTCACCGAGCCGAAAAATGCGCTGCTCAAGCAGTATCAGCGCCTTTTCGAGATGGAAGACGTCCGCCTGACGGTGTCGACCGAAGCTCTCCGCGCAATTGCGAGGAAAGCGATCGAGCGCAAAACCGGCGCGCGCGGCCTCCGCTCCATCATGGAGACGATCCTTCTCGACAGCATGTTCGAGTTGCCGGGCATGAAGGGCGTCGAGGAAGTCGTGATCAGCCCCGAAGTTGTCGAGGGTAAAGCCAAACCGCTCCGTATCTATTCAGAGCGGGCGGGAGAAGTGGGTTCCAGCGCGTGAGTGAGTAATGACAGCCCTTTCGGCCAGACAGGAATTGCGCAGTCGAAAGGGCTCTTTCGTTACTTTTATTTCATCAGGAACGCTGGCCGCCGCCTACTTGACGCGACTATCTCACCTTGCCATTTATTGCCTGCTGCACTTCCTGAACGCAGGCAGCGATTTCTTTCTGAAGCTGCGTTGTTTCTTTCAACATCTTACACCACTTTATGGGGCTCGCGCCGCCCCCCGGTTTCGCGCCGGGGTTTTCATGATATGACGATGCGCTGCGGTTACCCCGCCGCAGCTTCATCGTACGGAGAACGACATGCCACAAGACACAAATCCTAAGTCCTCACCCGAGCTGCAAACTTACCCGGTGCTGCCTTTACGGGATATCGTCGTCTTTCCGTATATGATCGTTCCGCTTTTTGTAGGCCGCGAAAAATCGATCAGCGCGCTTGAGGAAGTCATGCGGACCGACAAGCAGATCCTGCTTGCCGCGCAGAAAAATGCGAGCGACGACGATCCGGAGCCGGATGCGATTTATTCGATGGGCACCCTTGCCTCGGTGCTGCAGTTGCTGAAGCTTCCCGACGGCACCGTGAAGGTGCTCGTTGAGGGCACGCGCCGTGCGCACATCCGCAGCTATACGGAGAACGATCATTATTTCGAGGCGGAAGTCGCCCATGTTTCGGAAAACGAAGGCGCATCCGAGGAAATCGAGGCGCTCGCCCGTTCGACCGTTTCGCAGTTCGAAAGCTATGTAAAACTGAACAAGAAGATTTCGTCCGAAGTGCTCGGCACGATCAGCCAGATCAACGACTACTCGAAGCTTGCGGACACGATCGCATCGCATCTGGCTGTCAAAATCGCCGAGAAGCAGGACGTGCTCGAAACCACGACGATCTCCGAGCGTCTGGAGAAGGTCTACATGCTCATGGAGAGCGAAATCTCCGTGCTGCAGGTTGAGAAGAAAATCCGCAGCCGCGTCAAGCGCCAGATGGAGAAGACCCAGCGCGAGTACTATCTGAATGAGCAGATGAAGGCCATCCAGAAGGAACTCGGCGACAATGACGAGCGCGACGACATCTCCGAGTTCGAAGACAAGATCGAGAACATAAAGCTCAGCAAGGAAGCCAAGGATAAGGCCTTGGCGGAATTGAAGAAGTTGCGCCAGATGAGCCCGATGTCGGCAGAGGCGACCGTCGTTCGCAATTATCTCGACTGGATTCTGTCGATCCCGTGGGGCGTGAAAGGTAAGGTCAAGAAAGACCTAGACGAGGCGCAGGCGATCCTCGATGAGGACCACTACGGCCTGGAGAAGGTCAAGGACCGCATTTTGGAATATCTGGCTGTCCAGAAGCGCACCAACATGCTGAAAGGCCCGATCCTGTGCCTCGTCGGACCTCCCGGCGTCGGCAAAACATCGCTCGGCAAGTCCATCGCGAAGGCGACGGGCCGCGAGTTCGTGCGCATGTCGCTCGGCGGCGTTCGTGACGAGGCGGAAATTCGTGGACATCGCCGCACCTATATCGGCTCGATGCCGGGCAAGGTGATCCAGTCCATGAAAAAGGCCAAGAAGACCAACCCGCTCTTCCTGCTTGACGAGATCGACAAGATGGGCTCGGACTTCCGCGGCGACCCGGCCTCGGCTTTGCTGGAGGTGCTGGACCCTGAACAAAACCACGAGTTCAGCGATCACTATCTTGAGGTCGATTACGACCTCTCGAATGTGATGTTCGTGACCACAGCCAACACGCTCGACATTCCGCCGGCCCTCATGGACCGTATGGAAATCATTCGGCTCGCCGGTTACACGGAGGACGAGAAGCTCGAAATCTCGAAGCGGCATCTGATTCCGCTGCAGATGGAGGCGCACGGCCTTCAGGCGGCGGAGTTCAGCATCGACGACGATGCGATGATGACCGTTATCCGGCGCTACACCCGGGAAGCGGGCGTCCGCAGCCTTGAGCGCGAAGTTGCGAAGCTTGCCCGCAAGGCTGTGAAGGAAATCGAGAGCGGCGCTGCAACGTCGGTTCATGTGACGGCGGAAAACGTGCCGGATTATCTGGGCGTCATGAAGCATCGCTTCGGCGAGGTCGAGCTTGAGGACCAGGTCGGCGTGGTAACGGGTCTGGCGTGGACAGAGGCTGGGGGCGAGTTGCTCACCATCGAGGGCCTCATGATGCCTGGCAAGGGCAAGATGACGGTCACAGGCAACCTGCGCGATGTGATGAAGGAGTCCATCTCCGCAGCGGCGTCCTATGTACGCAGCAGAGCCGCCATCTTCGGCATCGAGCCGCCCATGTTCGACCGTAAGGACATCCACGTGCACGTGCCGGAAGGCGCAACGCCGAAGGATGGGCCATCGGCGGGCGTTGCGATGGTGACCGCGATCATCTCCGTTCTCACGGGCATCCCGGTGCGCCGCGATGTTGCGATGACCGGAGAGATAACGCTGCGCGGTCGAGTGCTGCCAATTGGCGGCCTGAAGGAGAAATTGCTGGCGGCTCTGCGAGGCGGCATCAAGCGGGTGATCATCCCCGAGGAGAACGCCAAGGATCTCGCCGACATTCCGAACAATGTGAAGAATGGCCTTGAGATCATCCCCGTAAGCCGTATGGACGATGTGCTAGCGATAGCGCTGGCGCGGGTTCCTGAGGCGATCAACTGGGACGAGGTGGCAATTGCTGCGGCGGTGACCAAGGCCGAAGAGGCTGCGAAGTCCGGAGTGACTGCGCACTGAAGCTAGCGCGGTCGCTGGCAGGCTTCGCCGAGGCATTTAGAATCAGAAAAACAGGCTGAATCGGGTAACTGGTTCAGCCTTTTTTGTCTCCTATTCTGCCTTTTTTGAGTCGCAATCTCTCATTGTTGTCAATAGTGAAGGTAATGCTTACCTGCGTTGTCGCCGATTTGTAGAAAATTGTGATGAATATGTCTCATTGCCAGTCAGCTTTGCAGAAATGCGCCTTTCGAGCTTGCTCGGCCATGCCTGTTGGGCGTTCTTTAGGCAGCGTTGTGCGCTTTCTGTCGTTCGTAGGAGCGCGCTGCATAGAATTCGATCAATTAGGACCTCTCTAAAATGCGCATTATGAAACTTACAATCGCACTCATCGCTCTGCTGGGCATGGGCGGCGTTGCTTCTGCGGCCGATCTTGGTCGTGGCGGATCGTACAAAGACGAGCCTATCCTCGCTCCAGTACAGACCTGGGGTGGCTTCTATTTCGGCGGCAACGCTGGCGCTGCATTCTTCGACAATGACAACCGCGGCAACGATGACGACACAGTGTTCATCGGCGGCGTGCATGTCGGCTTCAACCGTCAGGCAGGCAACGTCGTATACGGCATCGAAGGCGACGTGAACTTCGCTGACGACATCGACTATCTTGCCAGCATCCGCGCTCGTCTGGGCTTTGCCTATGACAGCGCTCTGATCTACGCAACGGCCGGTTACGCTTTCGGTGAGGACGATTTCACTGAGGTTGACGGCTTTGTTGGCGGTATCGGCTTCGATAAGAAGCTGCGTGAAAACCTGAGCGTGGGTCTTGAAGGCCTATATTACGCTCTGGAAACGGACGACAACCGGTTTCGTGATGAAGACGTTGACTTCTTTACGGTCCGGGCTCGCCTGACGTTTCATCTGAACCGTCATGAAGATGCTTTGAAATAAGCTCGAATATCTCCTCTGGGAAAAGCCGGGCTAATGCCCGGCTTTTTTTGTGCAGGACGCAAATTTTGTGCAGGACGCAAAATCGCGCGAAGCCCGATGCTCGCTTTTAGGGAAGGTCAACGCCGCGATAGTATCAAAAATGCATCACTTTTGTGTCGAGTTTAAGTAAAATACGATATAAATAAGTCAAAAGTTCGAATCGCACTAGTTCTAATCCCCGTTAGGCACAGGCCTCACCCAAAAAAAATCGTAACGCGTTGCGTCTCTTGCGTATTGGGGCACAATCATGGGGATTTCAGAATGCGCATTTTGACAATATCAGCCGCGTTTGCGGCGCTTTTAGGCGGAACGATTGCAGCTCAGGCTGACGGCATGTACGGCCAGGCGTCATACAAAGATGCAGTCGCGGTAACGCCGTTTTCCTGGACGGGTCTGTATTTTGGCGGCAGCGTTGGTTTTGGCGCTGGCACAACCGAGAACAACTCTGACGGCAGTCTTCTCATACGCGACCAAGAGGTTTTCTCGTTGCCTCTCGTCAATGAAGACAGCGACCTGAATGGCGCTGTTTACGGCTTGCATGTCGGCTACAACATTCAGCGCGGCCATTTAGTGTACGGTCTGGAGGCTACCCTTTCCGGCGCAGACCTCGATAGCTCGCGTTCATGCGGCCTACTTTCGGTGTTCAAGTGTGAAAGCGAGCTCGATTACTACGGCACAGTCGTTGGCCGTCTGGGTTATGCCGTCGACAAGACATTGTTCTACGTAACGGGCGGTCTCGCCTATGGCGAAGTCAGCAACAACCTGAGCCTCGAAGCTCTTGGGTTCAAGCTCCCGCTGGTGAAAGACGAGGAAACCGCTGTAGGCTGGACGGCTGGCATCGGCATCGAGCACGCCATGACAGATCGTTTCATCGTTCGCATCGAATACGCTCACATAGACCTTGGCGACGACTCGGCCTCGAAAACTTTTGACTTTGGTCCATTGGGTCTCAAGGTTGACAACAAGACCGACCTTGAGTTCGACACCATTCGCATCGGCGCGAGCTATAAACTTGGCCACCGCCATGAAGCGCTTGAGCCGTTGAAATAAGCCTGCCCGCCAATCTCTCCTCTCCAAACACGAAAGCCGGGCGCCCCAGCCCGGTTTTCTTTTATCGACTGTTGTGCATCGAACCGGCGGGCGCTATGGTGCCATCATCGGGCGATTAGCTCAGTGGTAGAGCGCCTCGTTTACACCGAGGATGTCGGGAGTTCGACCCTCTCATCGCCCACCAAAGTCATTTCTCCCACGCTCGATTTGCTAGAAACCGAAACTTTGGCTTGGCAAATGGCGGCGCGGGCGGTATGTCTTGTGAACTGTTTTGCGCGGGTGTAGCTCAGTCGGTTAGAGTGCCGGCCTGTCACGCCGGAGGTCGCGGGTTCAAGTCCCGTCACTCGCGCCATTTTCTCCCTTATGAATCACTTTGATGTTGCGCGCAGGATGTAAAGGCGCAAAAAAAAATCGCGCCCTTTCGGAGCGCGATCTTATTTTTTGGTTTAACCAGGCTTAGGCTGGAATGACATCCACAATCTCACCTGTGTCCGGATCGACAATGATTATGTCGTCGCCTACAAGCACATAGCGATAAGAGCGATATTCAGGCACGATCTCGATAAGCGTCGGCGGAAGGTCGTAATAGACGACGGTAGACGGTACGCGTTCGCCAACCCTTATATTGAATCTTACGTTGGTCCGGGCGCGCCCACCGTCCTTGATGACGGTCTTGATCTTGGTCCGCTGATCGTTATTGAGCGTGACCTTAACCCGATCGCCGCCTTTCTTTCCGTCGCGGTTATCGGCGCGGTCGTTACCGCGATCGCCTTTGTCAGCGTCAGCGTTGCGGCCATCTTTTTTCTCGCCATCAGCTTTATCGCTGGCGGCGCGATCGCCGGGTTTTTCAGAGGCGTCCTTGCCTCCCATGGCTTTCTTGTCGCTTTCCTTGGCGTCACGCGCCTGCTTCTCGCTTGGAGTATTGCCTGCGCCTTCAACTTTGGAGCCGCCACGCTCGCCAGCGTTGCCTTCGGCACGGGCTTTTCCATCTTTATCCATGGTGCTCGACCCGCCAGCGCCGGGCGCTTTTTGACCAGCCGCTGGCGCGCCATCACGTCCCTGGACTTCGGCGCCGCCGCCTGCGCCCGGCTGTGCGTTTTGATCTGCGCCCTGCGCGTAGACCGGAATTGCTGCAAGGCTCAAAACGGCTGCGAGCGCCGTGGTGTGAAGCAGTGATTTACGCATGTTGTTCTCTCCCATTGTTGCGTTATGGCTACACAAGCATTCGGATCGCTGAAAGTTCCGCACACATGAGCGTGACCGGTCGGGTGGAACGGAGCGGGGTTGTTTTGTCCGGGGAATTTTGGTTAAGTGCAGACGGCTTTGAGAAAGGCGTATCCGTTGGACCAGCTTCTGCTTTCCTATCTGCCGCTCGTCATATTTTTCGGGGTTGCGCTGGTCATCGGGCTGGCGCTGACCGTAGCGCCGTTCGTCATCGCGCCGAACAATCCCGACCCGGAAAAGGTTTCGGCCTATGAGTGCGGATTCCCCGCGTTCGATGACGCGCGCATGAAATTCGACGTTCGCTTTTACCTCGTTTCCATCCTTTTCATCATTTTCGACCTAGAGGTCGCCTTCCTGTTTCCGTGGGCGGTTGCCTTTAAGGAAGCGGGGGAGCCGGGCTTCTGGGCCATGATGATCTTCCTCGGCGTGCTGACCGTAGGCTTTACCTACGAGTGGAAGAAAGGGGCGCTGGAATGGGATTGATTATTCCCCCGTATTCGCAGCCGATGCTGGATACTCCGGGCAGAAGTGGCGGCGCCATGGCGCCCAAGAAGCCGGACCCGTTTTTCACGGAAATCAACAACGAACTTGCGGATAAAGGCTTCCTCGTCACGACGACGGACGATATCATCAACTGGGCGCGCACCGGCTCGCTGATGTGGATGACGTTCGGCCTCGCGTGCTGCGCCGTGGAGATGATGCAGGCCTCCATGCCGCGCTACGACCTCGAGCGCTTCGGTTTTGCGCCGCGCGCCTCACCCCGCCAGTCGGACGTGATCATCGTCGCCGGCACGCTGTGCAACAAAATGGCGCCCGCCATCCGCAAGGTCTACGACCAGATGCCGGAGCCACGCTACGTGATCTCCATGGGCAGTTGCGCCAATGGCGGCGGTTATTACCACTACAGCTATTCCGTCGTGCGCGGTTGCGACCGCGTGCTGCCGGTCGATATTTACGTGCCCGGCTGTCCGCCGAGCGCCGAGGCGCTGCTGTACGGCGTGTTGCTGCTGCAAAAGAAAATCCGCCGCACCGGCACCATCGAGAGGTAATGTTGAGCGACGAAGACCGGATTATTCTTGCCGGCGGTCAAGAGCCTTGGCTCGGCATCATTTTCGACGAGGTCAGACACAATTTTTATGTCAGCGAGTCAGGAAGCCGTTTCTTAATTGCCGACCTGTTTTGTGAGTACGAAGGCTCAAGGCTTGGCATAGGCTTTGATATGATTCTGGACGATTGGAGGGTTGAGCAAACAGACAACCCGAAAGTTGTGTTCCGATGGGGTGATATTCGTCTTAGGGCAGTCGGTGAACCTAGCGAGGCATTTGTTCGAATACTCCAATTTACTAATGATTATAGCCTCAAACCGCTCAAAAAATCAAAAAATCTATTATGCGAAGCTGTCGCACTAAATTCCGATCCAATCAAAGTTGAAAAAGAGCCCTTCTGTTGCAAAATATACTTTGATGATAAGTCAGGATTAGGGTACTCAGCCCAGCTTTTCTTTACAATCGACTTAGAGAATAAAAAGGCTTGGTTTAGTGAGAAAGACCCAGAATATAATGCGTTCGTTGTTGAGTGGTTCAAAAGTCTGACCTCTAACATAGGTTGCGAATAAGCTTTTTGTCGTCGACTGAGGATGAAATGACGATTGATCTGAAGATACTTGGCGAGCATATCGCCGCCGCAAACAAGGATGCGGTGACGGAGTTCAGCCTAGGTCTGGGCGAGTTGACACTCACCGCTCGCCGAGATGCCCTGTATGATCTCATCGCGTTTCTGAAAACCGACCCGCGCTGCCGCTTCAGCCAGTTGATCGACATTTGCGGCGTCGATTACCCAGAGCGGACGGAGCGTTTTGAGGTCGTCTATCACCTTCTCAGTCCCCACCTGAACCATCGCATACGCGTCAAGATCACGACGGACGAGCGCACGCCGGTGCAATCCATCATCGGCCTTTACCCGGCGGCGAACTGGTATGAGCGCGAGGCGTTCGATCTCTACGGCATCCTGTTTTCCGGCCACCCGGATTTGCGCCGTATCCTGACCGACTACGGCTTTCGCGGTCATCCGTTGCGCAAGGATTTTCCGCTCACCGGCTTCGTCGAAGTGCGCTATAGCGAAGAGGAAAAGCGGGTCGTCTATGAGCCCGTCAAGCTCGCGCAGGAATTCCGTAATTTCGATTTCCTGAGCCCGTGGGAAGGCGCCGAATACAATCTGCCCGGCGACGAAAAAGCCGGAAAACCATAAGCGAGGAAACACTATGGCCGAAGAAACCACATTCACGCTGGCGGAATCGCTGGCTGCGCAAAAGGCCCTTCGCGATGCGGCGGGCGCTGAAGAAGAACTCTTCAATCTCGCGGAAGTCGTCGGCATGGCCAGCGAGGAAATCGAGATGTTGCAGGAGCAGGGCAAATCCAATGCGGAAATCGCCGCAATGATGCAGACCGCAACCGGCAAGGCCATCACCGCTGAGGACATCGAAGCCTTTTACCTCAGCCCGGAAGAGCGCGAGCACTGGGGCGACGACGACGACGCATGAAGGATACGCTGAAGCCTGGCCTCACCCACCGTTTCACATATGTCGTGCCGGTCGAAAAGACCGTGCCGCACATCTATGCTGAATCGCCGGAGATGGCGATCATGCCTCAGGTCTTCGCGACCGGGTTTATGATTGCGTTGATGGAGTGGACGTGCGTGCAGCTTCTGACGCCGCACCTGGATGCTGGCGAGGGTAGTCTTGGCGTTCATGTCGATGTTAGTCATGTCGCGGCGACGCCGCCCGGTCTGGCCGTCACCGTCGATGTGAAACTGGAGAGCGTCGAGGGGCGCAAACTCTGGTTTCACGTCAGCGCGCATGATGGGGTCGATCTCATCGGCGAAGGGCGGCATCAGCGCGCCGTGGTCGTCTGGGAGCGCTTTACACAACGGGTTAACGCGAAATCAGTCGGCTAGAAATCGGGCCGGAACGAGAAAATAGGGAATAGCATGGCGGATGGTGG
>JBGSLP010000008.1:0-7556 GCA_041740655.1 Alphaproteobacteria bacterium | reverse complement strand
GGCGGTTTTGGATCGACGGGGAGCTAGCGACATGACCCTCACGCCAGGAGAAATTCAGCGATATAAGCGGCATTTGCTGCTCAAGGAAATCGGCGGCCAAGGTCAGCAAAAGCTGAAAGCGTCGCGGGTGCTGGTCGTCGGTGCTGGCGGCCTCGGATCGCCGCTGCTGCTCTATCTGGCGGCGGCGGGCGTCGGCCATATCGGGGTTATCGACGACGACACGGTTTCGCTCGACAATCTGCAGCGCCAGATCGTGCATGACACCGATCGGGTTGGGGCCCTCAAGACCAATAGCGCCGCCGATGCGCTGAAGCGGCTCAATCCGCACGTGGTTGTCGAGCCGATGCCGTTGCGCCTTACCGCGCATAACGCGCTGTCGATCATTTCACGATTTGATATCGTCGCTGACGGCTCCGATAATTTTTCCACGCGTTACCTCGTCAACGACGCCTGCTTTTTTGCCAAAAAGCCGCTTGTGTTCGCCGCGCTTGGCCCGTTCGATGGATACCTATCGACATTCCGCGCCTTCGAGCACGCGGAGACCGGCGAACCGAAACCATCCTATCGCTGCATTTTTCCGGAGGCGCCGCCTGCGGGCACGGTTGCGAGTTGTCAGGAAGCTGGCGTTCTCGGAGCGGTCGCCGGTGTGATGGGGACGCTTCAGGCGGTCGAGGTGGTGAAGGAGCTTCTGGGTTTGGGCCAGTCCATGGCCGGGCGATTGCTTATCTATGATGCGTTGGCCGCACGGTTCGAAACGATATCAGTCGCGTGGGATCCAGATAACCCGCTCACCGGCACTAACCCCAGCATTTTCGACCTCGCTGCACACAAGAAGGCCGCTTAGGAGCACGCGATGAACACGCCCGTACAGGCCGAAGACATCATAGACTTCTGGTTCGGCGCACAAGCGCGCAAGAACTGGTTTACCCCGAACGAGCGCTTTGACGATGAAATTCGCATGCTCTTTCAGGACGTCTATACCGACGCCCGCGAGGGCGCTTACTCAGAATGGCGCGATGACGCCCGCGGCGCGCTGGCCCTCGTGCTGCTGTTCGACCAGTTTCCGCGCAATATGTTTCGCGGCGTCGCCGAGGCTTTCGCGACCGACGATCTGGCGCTGGAAATTGCGCGTGAAACGATCACCGCGGGCCTCGACCGGCAGCTTTCGGACGAGGAACGAGGCTTTCTGTATATGCCCTACATGCACTCCGAGGACTTGGCGGTGCAGGATGTGGGGCTGCGCCTCTATGGCGAACTCGGCGACAAGGAGCGGCTGGATTTCATGTGGCGCCATCATGCGATCATTTCGCAGTTCGGTCGCTACCCGCACCGAAACGCCCTGCTTGGTCGCGAGTCCACGGATGAAGAACTGGCGTTTCTGCAAACGCCGGGCTCTTCATTCTAACTTTCTGCGCTTCCGGCTACTCGGCCGCCTGTTGCGGGGCGGTCGTACGCAGCGCCTCGCCATTCCCGTCGCCAGTGGTGCCCTCGCCGGACTCCTTGATGGTTTCCGGGCGCGGCATGGCGACGATGTTGTAGCCGCTGTCGACGTAATGCACCTCGCCGGTCACCGCCGTCGACAAATCCGACAGCAGGTAGAGCGCGGCGCCGCCGACTTCATCGAGCGACGGCGTGCGGCCAAGCGGGGAATGCATTTTCTGATAGTTGAACAGCACGCGCGCGTCGGAAATCCCCGCGCCTGCCAGCGTCCGCATCGGCCCCGGCGACAGCGCATTGACGCGGACGCCCTGCGGTCCGAAATCCATGGCGAGATAGCGCACGGACGCCTCAAGCGCCGCCTTCGCGATGCCCATGACATTATAGCGCGGCACGACCCGCATCGAGCCGCCATAGGTCAGCGTGATCATTGAGCCGCCATTGGTCATGAGCGCGGCGGCGCGTTTGGCGATCTCGGTGAAGGAAAAGCACGATATGACCATCGTGTTGGTAAAATTATCGCGCGTCGTGTCTGCGTAACGGCCCTTAAGCTCATTACGATCCGAGAACGCCAGCGCATGCACCACGAAATCGAGCGATCCCCATTTGTCGCGGATTTGCGAAAATACGGCGTCCACGGAGGCGAGATCGCTGACATCGCATGGGGCGATGATCGTGCCGCCAAGGCCCTCCGCCAGCGGCACCGCGCGGCGCCCGAACGCGTCGCCCTGATAGGTGAAAGCGAGCTCGGCGCCTTGGCCCGCGAGCACTCGCGCGATGCCGTAAGCTATGGAGCGGTCGTTCGCCACGCCCATTATGAGGCCGCGCTTGCCCGCCATCAACGGCCCCGGCTTCGCGATATCAATGCTCGTCATAAAATTTCTCCGTTTGCCTGGCCGTTCATCCCACCGCAGCCGGAGGATGCATCAAGCCTCGTAACGTTTAAAAATCAGGGTTGCGTTGGTGCCGCCAAAGCCGAAGCTGTTGGACATCACCGTATTGAGCTTCGCGTCATCGATCCGCTTTCGCGCGATGTTGACATCGCTGAATTCGGGATCGAGTTCGTCAATATTGGCGGAGGCGCTGATGAAACCGTGTTTCATCATCAGCATTGAATAAATTGCTTCCTGAACGCCCGCGGCGCCAAGGGAATGCCCGCTCAGCGATTTCGTGGCCGAGATCGGGGGCATGTTATCGCCGAACACCTGCCGCAGGGCCTCGACTTCGCGCTGGTCGCCAATCGGCGTCGACGTCGCGTGCGGGTTGATGTAGTCGATCCGCTCCGGCACCGTCTGCATGGCGATTTTCATGCATCGCGCGGCGCCTTCGCCGGATGGTTGCACCATGTCGAAGCCGTCGGAGTTGGCGCCATAGCCAGCAAATTCTGCGTGAATCGTCGCGCCGCGCGCTTTCGCGTGCTCAAGCTCCTCCATCACGAGAACGCCTGCGCCGCCAGCGATGACGAAGCCGTCGCGGTTGACGTCATAGGCGCGGCTGGCTTTTTCCGGCGTGTCGTTGAAGTTGGAGGACATGGCGCCCATCGCGTCGAACAGGACCGAAAGCGTCCAGTCCAGTTCCTCGCCGCCGCCAGCGAAGATGATGTCCTGCTTTCCCCACTGGATGAGTTCGGCTGCGTTGCCGATACAGTGCGCCGAGGTCGAGCACGCGGAGGAAATCGAGTAGTTCACACCCTTGATCTGAAACGGGGTGGCGAGCGTCGCCGAGTTCGTGCTCGACATGGATTTCGGCACCTCGAAAGGACCGACCTTTTTGGGCCCGCGCTCCCGCGTTGTATCTGCGGCCGCGACAATGGCGCGAGTCGATGGTCCACCCGAGCCCATGATGAGGCCCGTCCGCTCGTGCGAAATCTCGGCCTGCTCCAGACCTGCGTCCGCGATGGCCTGCTTCATGGAAATGTAGTTCCAGCCCGCGCCCGCGCCCATGAAGCGGCGGACCTTGCGGTCCACATGCTCTTCCCAGCCCGGCGCCGGCTCGCCATGCACCTGACAGCGGAAGCCCCGATCCACATAATCCTTGGCCACGACGAGACCGGATTTGCCGTCCCGCAACGCCGCAGTGACCTCAGCCGCGTTCGCGCCGATGGATGAGACGATCCCCATGCCGGTGACCACAACACGCCTCATTCAACCCCCCTTTTTATCCGCCCGGAACGCAATATGCAGTGCATCAGCTTGCTGGATTTGCGGCGACGCTGTCCGCTCCAAAAAGTCCGACGCGCAAATCCTTGGCGGCGTAAATTGGCTCGCCGTCGGCTTTGAGCATGCCATCACCAATCCCGAGCGTGAACTTGCGCCGGATGACCTTCTTCAGATCGACCACATATTCGATCTTTTTGACGGTCGGCAGCACCATGCCGGAAAACTTGACTTCGCCCACGCTCAAGGCGCGCCCGCGTCCAAGGCCGCCGGTCCAACCCAGGAAAAAGCCGAGCATCTGCCACAGCGCGTCCAGCCCGAGGCATCCCGGCATGACTGGATCGCCCTTGAAATGGCACGGAAAAAACCACAAGTCCGGTTTGATATCGAGTTCAGCCACGATCCGGCCAGCCCCAAACTCCCCGCCCGCATCGCTGATCGACGTGATGCGGTCGAACATCAGCATTGGCGGAAGCGGAAGCTGCGGGTTGCCCGCGCCGAAAAGTTCGCCCCGTGCGCAGGCGAGCAAATCCTCGTAATCAAAGCTGTTCTGGCGTTCGGCCATGGTGATTTTTGCATTCCTGACTGTTTTTAGATGTTACGGTTAATTTCAGGGATTATCTACCACACCTCGGCGGCGATCCAAACCGAAAGCCTCCTGAAGCAGCGTCAAATTGACTGGTCGCCCGAATAGCGCGAGATTGCGCAGGACGTCCCGAGACAATATAATTGCGTCGCAGAAGTGCAAGGGATTTAGCAGAAGCATGGCTGGAGTGCAAACAATCGACACCGTGATAGAAATGCTGCGCCTGGCGGGGCTACGGCCGACGCGTCAGCGTATCGATCTTGGCCGCTTGCTGTTTTCCGGCGGGCATCGTCATGTCACGGCGGAAATGCTGCATGCGGAGGCCGTGAAAGAGGACATGCAGGTCTCGCTCGCGACGGTTTACAACACGCTCCACCAGTTCACCGGCAGCGGTCTGCTGCGCGAGGTGGCGATCGAGGGCTCAAAAACATATTTCGACACCAACATCTCGGACCATCATCACTTCTATTTCGAGCGTGACGGCCAGTTGATCGACATCCACGGCGAGGACCTCGCCGTCGTGACTTTGCCCGAGGCGCCCGAAGGCATGGAGATCACTCGCGTTGACGTGCTCATCCGCCTCGCCGACAAGCCGAAATCATAGCGCGGCCGCGCTTACTGCACGGTCTCGTTGGGGTATACGCCAAACAGAGCGTCCTGCTGCACCCAGCCAGTGACATTGCCCGCCGCCACATTGCACCAGCCTTCGTCGCAGCTCAGAACATCCGCGAGGACGCCGGGTTGCACGCGCGCTGCAGCCGGGCTCAGGGCGCTCGGAGCCGTATGCATGGTGAACGATTTATCGTCCTTCACCCACGGCGCGACCAGACCTGTGCGACGCCCGCTGAGCAGCCGCCCGTGCACCCAGCCGGTGGCGCTCTCGCTATCGCGCACCTGCCGCCACACATCGAACTCGGCGATGACCTCGACCGGCAGTCCGGCGCGGCGAAACACCCAGGCGACCGCATGATCCCAGCCCGGCCCCTTGCGCACCGAAACCTCGTCCGCCTTGAGGCTGAGGAACCGCGGGACGGGTTGGCCGCTCGGGCCGATTTTCCGCTCCGGGGCCGTCTGCGCTCCCACGACAGGTGAAAACCCGACAATACAGGCTAAAATTATAGCGAATTTGATGTAATTTTTCTGCATGATACGGAAAGTTCATCCTTTGATTTGCGCCGCACGCAAAACAAACTCTTCGCCGCAGCCAAGCGCCGATCTCCGCCTTTGTCAACGGCGATGGTCTCTGGTAAAAAAGTATCGGACGGAAATCAATGCGGCGTTAGAACTCGCAACAGCCTTCTGAGGAATCCATGCCCGCCGACAAACCCCTCGTCATCGTTACCCGTAAACTGCCCGATCTGGTCGAGGCGCGCATGCGCGAGTTATTCGACGTGCGCCTCAACCTCGAAGACAAGCCGATGACGAAGAGCGAGTTGATCGCCGCCGTGCAGACCGCATCCGTGCTTGTGCCGACCGTGACGGACCGCATCGACCGCTCGGTGATCAGCATGGCGGGGCCGCAGCTCAAGCTCATCGCGCAGTTTGGCACCGGCGTCGACAACATCGACATCGAAACAGCGCGCAGCCGGGGCGTGATTGTCACCAATACGCCGGGCGTGCTTACCGAAGACACCGCCGACATGACCATGGCGCTCATTCTGGCCGTGCCGCGCCGCGTGATGGAAGGCGCTGAATATCTGCGGGCCGGTAAGGAATGGGCGGGCTGGGCGCCGACATGGATGCTTGGGCATCGCATTCACGGCAAGAAGCTCGGCATCATCGGCATGGGCCGCATCGGCGCGGCGGTCGCCAAACGGGCGCAGGCGTTTGGCCTGTCGATCCACTATCACAATCGCCGCCATGTCGCTCCGGCGCTTGAGGCGCAGCTTGGCGCGACCTATTGGGAGAGCCTTGATCAGATGCTCGCCAATATGGACATCATCTCGGTGAATTGCCCGCACACGCCCGCGACGTATCACCTGTTGTCCGCGCGTCGCCTGAAGCTGCTGAAGCCGCACGCCTATATCGTGAATACGGCGCGCGGCGAGGTAATCGACGAAAATGCGCTGGCGCGGATGATCGAGGGGAAGGAAATCGCAGGCGCTGGCCTCGACGTGTTCGAGAATGAGCCAGCGATCAATCCGAAGCTGCTGAAATCCTCGAGCGTCGTGGTTCTGCCTCACATGGGATCCGCCACGATGGAGGGGCGCATCGATATGGGCGAGAAGGTCATCATCAACATCCGCACGTTCCTGGACGGGCACAATCCGCCAGACCGCGTGCATCCGGCAATGCTCTAGCGCTTGGACTGAACCGAGGTTAGCGCTTCGGTTCAGCCGCCGACATAGTTGTCAGTCGGCGCGTGGCGTCCTGATTGCCAAGCTCGGACGCTTTTTGGTACCACTTGCGGGCTTGCGCAAGATCGGGTTGCAAGCCAGCCGTCGGAATCGTGTTCAGAAACTCCGGATCGTAACTTTTGGCCATGCGCATGGCCCCAATCGCAACGCCCTTTTTGGCAAGGCGTCTGAAAAGCAATCGTGCAGCCGCCACGTCGCCCGTTGCGAGAAGCTGGTCGCCGCGATCTAAAAGCGCATTATCTTCAGCTGTCATCTCAACTGGCAAACGCGGGAGAGAGGCAGTTTCGGACTCAGCCTCAACGCTGCCAGGGTTTGGGGATGCTTCTGCCCGAGCGGATCTGTCAGTTGCGCCATCCTCCGGCTTCACGAGCGCAATCATGGACTGACGATCCATGGGGCCGTCCCTGCCCCGCACCAGAACCACATCGATCTCGAGCGCGCCTTCAAAGCTCGGGGGCGCTATCAGGTTTAACCCGCTTAGATCGCGCAAAGAGACTGCCCAGGAATTCTTGGTCTTTACGCCAGACGAAAGCTTGAAATCATCGGGAATGCCGAGGAACATGACGAAGGCGGTATCCAAATACTGCGTCAGATTGACGGTGACTTTAAGTGGGATTTTCTCACCCGGCTTGACGACAGCGTTGGCGACGGAAAACTCGTCTGTAAGTTGTGCTAGCAAGAGACTGGGGTTTCGAGTGTTAGCCTCGCCGTTCGTTGCCATAAGAGCGTGAGAGTACGCTGATTGTTCTGAAGCCTCTAACTGCATCGCAAAAAACGGTTGGGCGACAAGAACGGACAATGCAACCCGCTTGTAAGCTTGATAGGACATATGGCGCTCGCCTTTGTATTTTAGCCTGCGCATTCGGTGCGATGCGCAGGGTACTCGCGAGAAAGCTGAGGTGACGCCGCTCGGCGCGGACGGTCTCAGCGCGCGGCTTTTTTCACGTTCTGCGCATCCAGAAACTGCTTGAACTGCACGAACAGCTTCTCCTTGTCGCCAGTCGTCAGAGCGCGATTGCC
>JBGSLP010000007.1:0-3276 GCA_041740655.1 Alphaproteobacteria bacterium | reverse complement strand
CTGGAGCGCGGCGATGTGGAGCTTGAGCAATCCATCGAAATATACGAGCGCGGCGAGGCGCTGAAAGCCCATTGCGACCAGCTTTTGCGACGGGCCGAGGCGAAGGTGGAGAAAATCACGCTGAACGCGCAGGGCGAACCGGCGGGCGTTTCACCGCTCGATGTCGAGAAGTAGGCCTGTCGTTCGGCGCGATCCGCCTGCGGCAAATTCCATGACGTGAAAAATGATTTGCATAATCCGCTCTTAACCAGAGTAATATAACGCTCTGCATGTCCGCCTGACATGCCAAAAGCCTGATCCTGCCGAAAGCCGGGGAGGGCAAGTTCAACAAGGCGGAGCGCTTCGGCGAAAAGCGAACCCGCCGTCAATTGAGGACGCACCGGGTGACAATCAGCAATCGCACACCACTTCTCGACACATGCAACTCGCTTGAAAACCTTCGCGCGCTGGACGAATCCCAGCTCCAGCAGGTGGCGGACGAACTGAGATCCGAGCTTATTGACGCCGTCTCCGTAACTGGCGGTCATCTGGGCGCGGGCCTCGGCGTGGTCGAATTGACGGTCGCATTGCATTACCTATTCGACACGCCGAAAGACCGGCTGATCTGGGATGTGGGCCATCAGGCCTATCCGCATAAAATCCTCACCGGGAGGCGCGACCGCATTCGCACCCTGCGCCAGCCGGGCGGATTGTCCGGCTTCACCAAGCGCGACGAAAGCGAGTTCGACCCGTTCGGCGCCGCGCATTCCTCCACGTCGATTTCAGCCGGGCTTGGCATGGCGGTCGCCCGCGATCTGTCGGGCGGCAATAACAACGTCATCGCCGTCATTGGCGATGGCGCCATGAGCGCAGGCATGGCCTACGAGGCGATGAACAATGCAGGGGCCATGGACAGCCGCCTCATCATCATTCTCAACGACAACGATATGTCGATAGCGCCCCCGGTCGGCGCGCTCAGTTCATATCTTGCGCGCATTACATCCAGCGAAACGTATCTTTACCTGCGTGACGTCGGCAAGCAATTGGCCCAGCATTTGCCGAAAAGCTGGGAGAAGCGCGCGGCCCGTGTTGAGGAATACACCCGTCATTTGTGGACCGGGGGTGCGTTGTTCGAGGAAATGGGCCTCTATTACGTCGGCCCGATCGACGGGCATAACCTCGATCATCTGCTGCCTGTGCTGAAAAATGCGCGTGACGCCAAAGTCGGCCCCATCCTCATCCATTGCGTCACGCAAAAGGGCAAGGGATACGAGCACGCCGAGAATTCCGCCGACAAATATCACGGTGTGACCAAGTTCAATGTCGTGACCGGCGCGCAGGACAAGGCCAAATCTGTGGCGCCGAGCCTGACCAAGGTTTTCGCGACAAGCCTGATCGACGAGGCGCGCAAGGACGACAAGATCGTCGCCATCACGGCCGCGATGCCGTCCGGCACCGGGCTCGACCTTTTCCAGAAGGAATTTCCGAAGCGCACGTTCGATGTTGGCATCGCCGAGCAGCATGCCGTTACCTTCGCCGCTGGCTTGGCGACGGAGGGCTACAAGCCATTCTGCGCCATCTACTCGACATTCCTCCAGCGCGCTTACGATCAGGTCGTGCACGACGTCGCCATCCAGAAACTGCCGGTCCGGTTCGCGCTCGATCGCGCAGGCTTCGTCGGCGCTGACGGGGCGACGCATGCCGGCTCGTTCGATGTGGCGTATCTTTCATGCCTGCCGGGCTTTGTGGTGATGGCGTCGGCGGATGAAGCAGAACTGCGCGACATGGTCGCCACCATGGCGGCTTACGACGAGGGGCCGATCGCGCTCCGCTACCCGCGCGGCGACGGTCTGGGCGTGCCTATGGCAGCGGAGGCTAAAACCATCGAAATCGGCAAGGGCCGCATCATTCAGGAAGGCTCGGCGGTGGCGCTCGTATCGTTCGGCGCGCGGCTTGAGGAATGCCGTAAGGCTGCCGCCAAGCTCGCCGCGTTCGGACTTTCAACCACGGTTGCCGACGCACGCTTCGCCAAGCCGATCGATGAAGACCTCATTCGCCAGTTGGCTCGCCACCACGAGATGCTGGTGATGGTCGAGGAGGGCGCGGCGGGCGGCTTTGGCTCGCATGTCCTGCATTTCCTCGCGCGCGATGGCTTGCTCGATGCCGGTTTGAAAGTGCGAAGCCTCGTTCTGCCGGACGAGTTCACCGACCACGGCAAACCGGAGGCCATGTACGAGGCCGCCGGACTGAACGCAAGCGGCATCGTCGATACGGTGTTCCGGACACTCGGTCGGAGCCAGATTTCCGGCGCCGAGCCAGCGTAATTCGAGCGGCGCGCTTATCCGGTCTCGGACTGCTGGCCGCCGGTCACCACGAGCCGCATGGCTCCATGTCCGGCATTGCGCAGCGCCTCGATGCGGCGGAGCAGATAGGGTGAGAAATGCCCGCCATATCGCGCCCACAGGTCGGGTCGGCGCCAGTCATCGCCGGTGACCTGCCCACGGCAGAAACGCGAGCCGCACGCGCACGAAAACTCATCGAAAGCGGAGCCGTCGCACATCGCGTAATCGATGGTGATTTCCTCGTCGGCCGCGATATCGCGCATCGCCACGATGACGATCTGGCCAGACATTCCGGCGTTCGGTTCGCATGAGTGATTGATATAGTCCGGCGGCAGATCGGGCGCGTTGGAGGTAAGATATAACCCCTCCTCGACTTGCGCCGTGTGGGCGCGGAAAACGTCCGACAATCCCGCCAGTTGTTCGAAAGTCAGAATTCGTCCATTCCAGACGGCGATCACTTCGCCTTTGACAAGAGGCTGAAGCGTGACGATTGCTTTGCCTCCTTTTGCGGTATTTTCCACCACGTCGCATTTGGGTGATAAATAGGACGAACTATGATCTTCTTCCACTCGAAACGGCCCTCCTGACATCCGGCTGCGGGCGACCGACGCGCGGATTTCATAAAAGTCATAATGCCCAGCCGACGCAAAATAAGGCGCGTTTCTCTTTTGACAAGTAAAGGTTGGGAGTGGGCGCGCTGGCATACACAATATTTATGGAAACGCTGCTTTTTAGGCCTCGTGCGCACTTCTGCTTGCGAAGCGCCGTGTCGAGAACGACTCATCAACAGTGCGGGCGCAAATGCCTATTGAGCTGACGATTGAAGCGCTGGGCTCGGAGGGGCACGGCGTGGCCGCGACCGCTCGCGGACCCGTCTACGTGCCCTTCACCTTATCGGGCGAGCGGGTTCTGGCGCAGGTGGATGGCGACCGGGGCGCGCTGGTCGAGGTGCTGG
>JBGSLP010000006.1:0-4927 GCA_041740655.1 Alphaproteobacteria bacterium | reverse complement strand
GCAAGCTGGCGCACGGCCAGCGAGTTTAGCGTCACCTTCCTCGATCGGACCGGCGCGGAGGTCGGTAAGCGCGGAATATTGTATTCGGACGCCGTGCCGCTCAGCGAAATCCCTGACGTTCTCATCAAAGCGACGATGGCGACGGAAGATCGGCGCTTCTTCGAGCATTTCGGAATCGATATCATCGGCACCGCGCGCGCCGCAGTCGCCAACTTCCAGAACAAGGAAGTCGTACAAGGCGGATCCTCTCTTACCCAGCAACTGGCGAAAAACCTGTTCCTGAGTTCAGAGCGTTCGTTCGACCGCAAGATCAAGGAAGCGTTCATATCTCTGTGGCTGGAAGCGCGGCTGACCAAGCGTGAGATCCTCAAAATGTATCTCGACCGCTCCTACATGGGTGGCGGCACGTTCGGCGTTGAAGCGGCGTCGCAATTCTATTTCGGCAAGTCTGTGCGAGATATCAATCTCGCCGAGGCCGCATTGCTCGCCGGCCTGTTCAAGGCGCCCACCAAATACGCCCCCCACGCCAACCCAGCGGAGTCGCGCGCGCGCTCCAACGTCGTTCTCAGCGCCATGGTCGACGCCGGCTACATGACCGAAGGGCAAGTGCACGGTGCGCGTCTCAATCCGGCCAAGGTAATAGAGCGCACGGGCACGGACGCGGCGAACTACTTTCTTGACTGGGCTTTCGAGGAAATCCAGCGCGTCATGAAAGGCAAAGGCGAATATTCGCTTACCGCGCTCTCAACGCTGGACACGAGCATGCAGAACGCGGCCGAGCAGTCGGTCGGCAATTTGCTCGCACAGAACGGCAAGTCCAAGCGCATCGGTCAGGCGGCGCTGGTTGCGATGGAAACGGACGGCGCCGTCCGTGCGATGGTTGGCGGCAAGGATTATGGCGACAGCCAGTTCAATCGCGCCGCACATGGCATTAGACAGCCCGGCTCGTCGTTCAAGCCTTACGTCTATTTGACGGCCGTGGAGCAGGGGTTTCGGCCGAACGACACGATGCTTGACGGGCCGGTTGGCTGCGGCAACCACACCATTGGCAACTATGAGGGCGGTTATAAGGGTTCAATGACCCTCACCCGGGCTATGGCTCTGTCGAGAAACACCATTGCGGCCAAGCTGTCGTTCCATAAGCGTGTGACCCGCGACCGGGTTCTCGCGGACCTGCGCAAATTAGGCATAAACATAAACAGGACTTGCACCATGGCGCTTGGCGACCAGGGGATCACACCGCTGAGCCACGTTGCAGGGTTTGCGACACTGGCCAATGGCGGTTATGCCACCTGCCCTTACGCTTTCACGGAAATTCGGAACCTGAAGGACGAGGTCGTCTACACGCGCGATACCGACGAGAACGAGCGCCTGAAATGCATCGAGGCGCGCGGCGGCAACAAGCCTTTCAAACCCGCCATCAAGCCGGGCGACCCTGAGGCTCAAGAGGCGGTTGCGACATCGCGCAACCGTTCCCGTAACCGCAAAAGAAAGGCGGAAGTACAGGAGGTCAAAGCGCCGTTGCAGCCCGGCCAGGTTTTTTCCACCGAAGACGTGGGCTATCTGAACCAGATGCTTCGGGCGGTTGTGACCGAAGGCACCGGAACGCGGGCCGAGCTTGATTTCACCAACGCTGTTGGCAAGACCGGCACCAGCTCGGACTATAAAGACGCGTGGTTCATGGGCTTTACCGGACAACTCGTGGCCGGCGTATGGCTCGGGAACGACAACTTCACGGCCATGAACAACGTCACGGGCGGCGTCTTTGCCGCTCCGGTATGGAAAGAGTTCATGGTCGCCGCGCACACGAACTACAATATTCCCACAATTCCGGGGTTGCCCATTCATCCCCGCCAGGAGGAGGAGCAGGCGCGGCTTGCGGAGGTTCGCCGCGATGACCCTGCGTTCGGCTCGCTTCCGGAGACGACGCGAGGCATGCCCGCGCGAACCAAAAAGCTCCTGAGCAACCTGAACAAGCTGTTCAAGGAGACGCCGAAAATAGAGGAAACCGACACGCCTGCAAATCGCGGCGCGTCTCTCCAGCCGGGCGAGCCGGGAATTCGCACTCGATGAAAGGTGCGAAATCTGTTAACCGGGTTTCTGTTGCAACAGACGTTTTGGGCCGCCAGTGACTTTCCTTTTGCGCCTCATCGGTTTTTCGCTGCTAGCGCTGGTCATCGGCATCGGCTCTGCGTGGTATGTGATCGACAATGGCGCCTTCTTCGCCACCAGCAGCATCGGCCCGTGGCAGACATGGAGCAATGAAGGCAGGCTCGACGCCGACCCCTACACGCGCGCGCGCATGGCGCGATCCGGTCGCCTGCCGGTAACGGGCTCCACCGCGCTCTACTTCACCGCCAACGAGGATAGCGAGGGCAGCCGTCTCAGCGCTGATTGCGACTACGAGATCACAGGGCGCCCCATCAACGCGCTGTGGTGGAGCATCGCCGCCTATGACGGCGAAGGTCAGTTCATTCGCAATAAGGCAGAGCGGTACTCCTTTAACAGCAAGAATATAACGCTGTTACCTGACGGCAGCTTTAAGATACGGCTGGCGCCCAAGGCGCGGCCAGGAAACTGGTTGCCATCGGAGGAAGCGGATGCTCCGATGTTGATGTTGCGTGTCTTCCGCCCTCAAAATACCGCCGAGGCAGGCAGCCGGGACACCCGGGCGGAAATTCTGCCATCCATCACAAGACTGGATTGCGGATGAAAATCTGGAGTTACCTCACAACAGTCAAACTGCCATGGTTGTGGATCGTCGCAGCGGTCAGTCTGAGCGGCGTCATCCATATCGCGGCGGTGCTGAGTCTTCCCTACGTCGCCGAGAGGGACGCGTGGGCGCGACTGTCCGCAATCTCATCACCCAACCAGTTTTACGTACTCCCAAGCGATGCCGAGAACGCGCCCCTGCCCCTCATGGCGCCCGACGTGGCGTCGGCTTTCTGCAGGTTCGATCTGACGGAGAAGAACGTCCTGCTGCGGCCGTATCTCCCGGACGCCACCTGGACGCTGGCGATTTTCACGCGCTATGGCGAGAATTTTTACGTCATCACCGGCGCCGAGGCGCGGCGTAAGGATTTGCGGCTTTTGCTCGTTCCGCGGGAACGCCTCGCCCGCGAAACAGTGTCGGAGAAAACCGAGGAGGACGAAGAGCAGATCATTGTCATCACGCCCTCAGAAACGGGCGTTGCGCTGATGCATGCGCCGATCCGCAGCGGGGACTTCATGACGTCGACCGCGGCAGCGCTGAACCTCACCACCTGCGAGCCGCAGAAGCCGACGGATGCGCAGTTGCTTGCCTCTGGCGCGCCAGAAGTCGTTGCGCCACCTCCGGTTGCGCCCCCTGCCCGACGCAAGAACCGGCGCGGCACCAGAAACTACCGTTAGGCGTGATCAGGCCGGCGCGCGTTTGCTTATGAAATCGACGCCAAATACGGGCTTGAACGGGGCTCGGCGCGGCGGCGTTGGTCGGCAAACAGGCTTTCTGCCCTTGCGCGACCCTGTAAATATGAGGATTTCTGCGCTATCGGGAAGCGTTGCCACGTTTCCAAACTTATGGAAAGCCGCCTTGATCTCAGTCGGTGCGGGGAATTGTATGATGTTTGCCATGCTGGGAGGTCTTCATTAAGGAGCGCCGCAGTTACTCTCCTAGCGTGCATTCTTAAAACTAAAATTGAGTTAAATATAGACGCATAGTGGCTGTCAAAATCGCGCGTGAAGGCTTTCCTGTCGCAAGTGTTGCTATAGGGTCTCACCCGTAAAAACGAGCGGTTTGCCTTGCACGACACAAATTTCGAGTAGCACGCGTTCGGACAGCCCGCCGGTCGCTGCGAGTTTGCGATGGGCCTGAAATTGACGCAAAGCCGCACGCGTAGCCTCGTCCATCTGCCCGGTCACAGTCGCAGGGCCGAAACCGAGGCTGGACAAAACCTCCTGCACACGGGAAATCATCCGTGAATTGGCCTCGAATCGTTTTGCGTCAACAGTGCGTTGCCCCCTCGGAGTGACCGGCGCGAATAGCATATCCTTGAGCAACGCCTCCGAGGCTTCACCCGTCAGCGCCAGACCACGATCGAACTCATAAGCGATGATGGCCTCCCGTGTAATGATGCGCACGCGACCATCGTCGGCGCCGACGCTGTAGCCCCGCCGCGCCAGTTCGCGCTGGACGGCTTTGACGGTTTCCATGGACGCGGCTGGCTGACGCGGCGGATCCGCGACCACTGATGGCGCTGGCGGCTTCACGATGGACCCGATGGCCTGCACGGGCTTGCTGGTGGCTTTTGGCGCGGGCGACGAAAGCTGAGGCGCAAATGTCTCACCGGCGGCGCCAGAATCAGTGGGCGCAAGCTTTCCGGCCTCCTGCAGGAACAGGGCGTTGACGCTGATGGCGGAGGTGAGGCCGAGAAAAGCGATCCCTGTAAGTTTCATTTGCCACTGGGCGATCATATCGCGCACCTAGCCGTTCAAAAATGAGATTTGCCAGCCGTCAAGGTCTCAGGGTTTTGTAAACGGACCGCTAATTTTCACGGAAAGCTTTGCGATAATATTTCAAATGATTTGAACCTGCAAATTGCCGGTTTGTTGTTTTCGGTAGTGTACGATCTGGTTAATCCGTACAGCGCCGAGTAAACCCATGTTCCTCATCAGACTCGCCTTCTGGGCCGCCCTTATTGTGATGCTGCTGCCGTCCAGCCATCAAGACAAGCAGGACTTGTTCGTTGCGGCGGAAAAAACGGCCAGCGACTTCTACAATTTTTGCGACCGCAATCCTGACGTCTGTGTCAAGGCAGAGGCGGCATTCACGCAGTTGCTGCAGAAAGTCAAAGTCGGCGTCGAGATGATCGAGGAAATGATGTCCGAGCGGCAGGAGGAGCGCACCGAAGCGGGCGTCGAGCAGCCAAGACATACATATGGCTTATCG
>JBGSLP010000005.1:0-5486 GCA_041740655.1 Alphaproteobacteria bacterium | reverse complement strand
GCGCCATGTTGCAGCCGTGCGCAAGGAGCTTGGCGTCCGCACGATTTTCAATTTGCTCGGGCCGCTGTCCAACCCGGCGGAGACGAAGCGGATGGTGATCGGCGTATTCGCGCCAAACTGGCTGGAGCCGATCGCGCGCGTGATGCGTTATCTGGGCGCCGAGCATGTATGGGTCGTGCATGGCGCGGGCGGGCTTGATGAGTTGTCAACGCTCGGGCCGACCCGGGTCGTCGAGCTGAAAAACGGAGCGATCACGGAGTTCGAGGTAAAACCATCCGACGCCGGGCTTGCGGTGGCGCGGATCGAGGATCTTGTCGGTGGCGGTCCGGAGCAAAACGCCGCAGCGATTACCGCCGTGCTGAATGGGGAGAAAAGCGCGTTTCGCGACATCGTTCTTCTAAACTCAGCGGCGGCTTTGATCGTCGCGGGCAAGGCAGACGGTCTCGCGCATGGCGTCGAACTCGCCGCCCGGTCCATCGACAACGGCCACGCGCGCGACGCGCTTGCAAACCTCATAAAGATCAGCAACTGTTGAGTGATTATGAACAGAATTCTAACAACAATATCCGATTATAAACGTGATGAGATCGCCGCCGCCAAGCGCGCGCGCACGCTAAGGGAAACCGAGGAAGCCGCCCGTGAAGCATCCCCCGCGCGGCCATTCGCGCAGGCGCTCCGGGATAGAGTGGCGCGCGGCCAGATCGCGCTCATAGCCGAGATCAAGAAGGCGAGCCCATCAAAAGGGCTGATCCGCGCCGATTTCGATCCGCCGTCTCTGGCGATCGCTTACGAGGCTGGCGGCGCCGCGTGCCTTTCCGTTTTGACGGATGGCCCGTCGTTCCAAGGCAACCCGGATTATCTGCTGGCCGCACGCGCCGCCGTCAGCCTGCCCGTATTGCGCAAGGATTTCATGCTCGACCCCTATCAGGCGCCCGAAGCGCGCGCCATGGGCGCCGATTGCATTCTCGTCATCATGGCGGCGGTCGATGACGTGCTGGCGGGCGAACTGGAAGCCTCGGCAATCGAGTTCGGCATGGATACGCTCGTCGAGGTGCATGACGAGGCCGAGCTTGAGCGCGCCCTGAGGCTGAAAACCCCGCTCATCGGCATCAACAATCGCGACCTGAACACCTTCGAGACGACGCTGGAGACCACCGAGCGGTTGGCCGCCCGCGTGCCGTCCGACCGCATGCTGATCAGCGAAAGCGGGATTTTCACGCCCGCAGACATCCGGCGGTTGCGTGAGGCCGGCGCCAGCGCGTTTCTCGTTGGCGAGAGCCTGATGAGGCAGGATGACGTTGCGGCGGCGACCCGCCAGCTTCTCGGACTGGACCACGCCGAAGCGGGCGCCGCGTCATGAACGGCGGCGAGCCGCCGGTTCTCTCGCATCTGAACGAGCGGGGCGAGGCGGCGATGGTGGACATTTCCGCCAAGCTCGCGACAGAACGCGTCGCCGTGGCCGAGGGTTATATTTTCATGCGGCGCGAGACGCTGGCGCTCGTCGAGCGGGGCGACGCCAAAAAGGGCGACGTCGTGGCTGCCGCGAGAATTGCCGGCATCATGGCCGCGAAAAAAACCTCGGAACTCATTCCGCTCTGTCATCCGCTGGCGCTGTCGAAGGTGTCCGTGGATTTCGCGTTGCAGACTGAGCCGCCATGCATCCGCGTCGAAGCGCTGGCGAAAACCTCCGGCCAGACCGGCGTCGAGATGGAAGCGCTGACCGCTGTCAGCATAGCGTGCCTCACGCTGTATGATATGCTGAAGGCCGCCGACAAGGATATGCGCATCGACGGCGTGCGGCTGCTGGAAAAAAGCGGTGGCCGCTCCGGACATTATCGCGCTCCGCAGGAGTAAGAGCATGGCGCTGCTGCCCGTTTCCGAAGCCTTAGCGAGCATTCTCGACGGCGCGGTGCGCATTGGCGTGGAGTTCGTGCCCGTTAGTGAAGCGGCAGGCCGCATTCTGGCGCAGGACGTTGCCGCGCACCTGACGCAGCCGCCCTTCAACAGCGCCTCGATGGACGGATACGCGCTCCGCGCCGCTGACCTGCAGGATTTCGAGGGGTTGGAAGTCATTGGCGAGGCTGCCGCCGGAAGGAGCTTTTCCGGCTCGGTCGCTCGCGGTCAGGCCGTGCGCATTTTCACCGGCGCGCCGGTTCCCGGCGGGGCCGACACCGTCGTCATTCAGGAGATTGTTGAGCGCACGGGCAGCGCCATCCGCGTCAAGCAGGCGGTCACCGCAGGCGCCAATATCCGCGTTGCAGGCATCGACTTTCGCGAGGGCGACGTGCTTCTGCGCGCAGGTCGGCGTTTGACAGCGCGCGATCTCATGCTCGCGGCGGGTATGAACCATGGGGAGCTTCCGGTCGCGAAAAAGCCGCTTGTCGCTATACTTGCGACCGGTGATGAACTTGTCGCCCCCGGCGAGACGCCCGCTGCGGACCAGATCGTGTCCTCCTCTCCGGCTGGCCTCGCCGCAATGGTGGCGCAAAGCGGCGGCGAGCCATGGCTTCTGCCAATCGCCAGGGATAATCTGGACAGCCTTACCCAGCGTCTGCACGACTCGCGCCGCGCAGATATCCTCGTGACCATCGGCGGAGCGTCGGTGGGCGATCACGATCTGGTTGGCCGCGCGCTGGCCGACGCTGGCGCTTCGCTTCATTTTCACAAGGTCGCCATGCGGCCCGGCAAGCCGCTGATGTCGGCGCGGATGGGGCAAACGCGGGTGATCGGCGTTGCCGGGAATCCGGTTGCGACGCTGATCTGCGCCCGCGTTTTTTTGCAGCCCCTGATTCGCCGCCTGACCGGGGTTGAGGCTGCCGACCATAACGTGGAAAAGGCGCGCCTCGCCAAAGCGCTGGCGGCGAATGGTGATAGAGCGCACTATATGCGCGGACAGCTTTTGCGTGACGGTGCGGTTGGCGGCGGCTACGTCCGCGCGCTCGATGATCAGGACAGTTCGCTCATGGCGGCCCTTGCAAGCGCCGATTGTCTGATCGTCCGACCACCCGAAGCGACCGCGGCCGCTGTTGGCGATCTTGTCGATATCCTGCGGCTAGACTTCTGATTTCGCTATCCAATTTACTCGACGGCAATTCTCGAATTATATTTATGTTGCAGAACACAACTAGAACAGCTATCCATGTTCGTGCTTTGTCCAGTTGCGTCAACCGAAACGATAAGTCCTGCAGGAGCCGCATGCTGACATCTAAACAAAAAGAGTTGTTGCTGTTCATCGACGGTCGCGTGCGGTCAACCGGCGTGCCTCCCTCCTACGATGAAATGAAAGAAGCGCTCGATTTGCGGTCGAAGTCCGGCATCCACAGGCTGATAACGGCGCTAGAGGAACGCGGCTTCATACGCCGCCTGCCGCACAGGGCCCGCGCACTGGAAATTTTGAAACTCCCTGAAGCTTCCCCGGTCAGCCTTAGAGCCGCGAGGGAACGCGCATTCTCGCCATCGCTCGTGAAAACCACAATGCGATACAGCGGCCCCGATGATGACAGTCAGGATACCGTGCATGTCCCCGTCATGGGGCGGATTGCGGCTGGTGTGCCGCGCTCGGCGATCGAGCATCAAAGCCACGCCATCAGCCTGCCAGCCGATTATTTCACCGGCGGAGAGCACTTCGCCCTCGAAGTCAAAGGCGACTCCATGATCGACGCAGGCATTTTCGACGGCGACACCGTGATCCTGCGCAAAACAGAGACCGCCGACAACGGGGATATCGTCGTCGCATTGATCGACGATGAGGAAGCCACCCTGAAGCGCTTCCGCAAACGCGGCCAATCGGTCGCCCTCGAAGCTGCGAACCCGGAATACGAAACCCGGATTTTCGGACCTGACCGCATTAAAATCCAGGGCCGTTTGACCGGTCTCCTCCGTCGTTACTGAACTATTGCCACTCAATCCCCGTTTCTGATGCGTATGGATTGTTGTGATTTGAGACAAAACGTGAACGGAGTGTGTTCACTTTAGCGGACTGGCGTAATGAGTGATAAATTCGAAGTGCTGACCGATGCTTCCCAGCGCATATGGCGGCAGAAATATTGCTTGGAAGGCGTAGACACCAAGATCGAGGACACTTGGTGGCGTGTGGCTCGGGCCGCTGCGCAGGCCGAGAAAAAGACCGATGCGAAGCGATGGGCGTCGAAATTTTACAACGCCATGTCCGATTTCGCTTTTCTACCGGCCGGACGAATTTTGGCGGGAGCGGGCGCTAACAGGAACGTAACCCTCTTCAACTGCTTCGTCATGGGCCGCATCGAGGACGACATGACCTCGATCTTTGACAACGTCAAGGAAGCCGCACTGACGATGCAGCGCGGCGGCGGCATCGGGCACGATTTCTCGACGCTGCGTCCTCATGGAGCAAGGGTGCAGGGCGTCGGCGCTGAAGCCTCGGGGCCTGTCAGTTTCATGGACGTCTGGGACGCCATGTGCCGCACTATTATGTCGGCAGGCGCGCGGCGCGGCGCGATGATGGCGACAATGCGTTGCGACCACCCCGATATCGAGTTGTTCATCGACGCCAAAAGCGATCCGTTGCGCCTGCGAAACTTTAATGTCTCCGTGCTCGTCACGGATGCGTTCATGGAAGCGGTGAAGCAGGACGGCCCGTGGGAGTTGTCATTCGACGGACGCGTTTACCGGCAGATCAGAGCGCGCGTGTTGTGGGATAAGATCATGCGCGCGGCTTACGATTATGCCGAGCCGGGCGTTATATTCATCGATCGGGTGAATGGGGCAAACAATCTCGGATATTGCGAAACCATTCATGCGACAAACCCGTGCGGCGAGCAGCCTTTGCCGGAATATGGCGCGTGTTTGCTCGGGTCGATCAATCTGACGCGTTTTATCAAGCGTCCGTTCGAGGCGGGAGCGACGCTTGATTTGAAAATGCTCGACGAGACCGTATCCGTCGCGGTGCGCTTTCTCGACTGCATCATCGACATTTCCGGGTTTCCGCTGGAGGCGCAGGCGAACGAAGCGCGCGCCAAGCGACGCATGGGGCTTGGCGTCACCGGTCTTGCCGACGCTTTATTATTATGTGGAAAAAGCTATGCCTCGGAAGACGGTCGGCGTCTTGCCGCGCAGTGGATGGCCCGCATCGAGCGCCAGGCCTATTTGGCGAGCGCGGCTCTTGCGTCGGAAAAGGGAAGTTTTCCGCTGTTTGACGCCGATGCATATCTGAGCGGTGGCCACGCCCGCCATCTGGATGAGGATGTAAGGCTGGCGATTGCTGAAAAGGGATTGCGCAACGGGCTTCTCACGTCCATAGCGCCGACCGGCACGATTTCGCTTCTGGCTGGCAATGTGTCGAGCGGCATCGAGCCCGTTTTTGATTTCACTCACCGCCGCCGAATTCTCGAGCCTGACGGCTCCGCGCGGGAGGAGATGATCGAGGACTACGCCTATCGTCTCTTTCGGCTCAAATTCGGCCCCGGCGCCGCCTTGCCAGAGTATTTCACGACTGCCACACAGCTCAC
>JBGSLP010000004.1:0-5045 GCA_041740655.1 Alphaproteobacteria bacterium | reverse complement strand
ACCTTCCGCATGCGTTGAAAGTTCTTTCGGCATTCATTGGAAAGAGGACATTTCTCATGGCCGATCTCGATCTCGCACGCGACCAACCCGCTAAATTGCTTTGGGATGAATTGCGCGATGTGCATGCTGGAATGCTGGGGGTGGCGAATTCCGGCGACCACATGCAGCCAATGGCTCCGCAACTGGACCATGCAACGAACACCATATGGTTTTTCACGCGCCGTGATTCAGACCTTCTGAAGTCCGTCGGTCATGGTGCCCAGGCGCATTTCTGCGTTGTCGGTAAGAACCATGACTTTCACGCCTGCTTGACCGGCGCGCTCCGTGAGAACAAAGACGCGGGGAAGGTCGAGCAATTCTGGGGCACTGTTGTCGCCGCGTGGTATGAAGGGCGCGACGATCCGAACATGACCATGATGGAGTTTCAACTCGATAACGCCATGATCTGGGCGTCGGTCGGCAACCCGATCACATTCGGTTGGGAGATCGCCAAAGCCAATCTCGGCGATAGCGAGCCTAAAGTCGGCGTGACTGCAAAAATCGAGTTCAATCGCTAAAATATTGCGCGTCGCATCAGTTTTCGACGCGCACCCAACCTTTCGAGGTCAGGCGTTCCTGCGGCGTAAATCGCGATTTATACGCCATCTTGCGCGACGCCTCGATCCAATACCCCAGATAAACGTAAGGCAACCCGAGTTTGCGGGCGAGTTCGACGTGCTCCATGATGATATAGCTGCCGAGGCTGCGCTCATCGAAATCCGGTTCGTAAAAGCTGTAGACGAGCGATATGCCGTCACTCAATTTGTCGCAAAGTGCGGCGGCGGCAAGCGGCCATTCGGCCTGATTAGCCCCGTCCTCGCTGAAAATCGGTCGCTGGCGATATTCGGTGATAAACGTTTCCACCGCGCTGTCGGCCACCATCATCGAATAGTCGAACACGCTCATATCCGCCATGCCGCCGTCGCCGTGACGGCTGTCGATATAGGCGCGAAAGAGCGAGTACTGCTCGGAGGTTGGCACGCTCGCGACGCGGAAGGCGTGCAGGTCGCAATTGCGTCGCCAGATTCGCTTCAGCGTCCGTCTCGGCTCAAATTCCTTGACGACGATGCGCACCGACACGCAAGCCGAGCATTTGTCGCAATACGGCATATACGCGATGTTCTGACTGCGCCGAAAGCCGTTTTTGAGCAGGTTATCGACCACCGCTCGTGGTTTTTCCGGGGTGAGGTGGGTGAAAATTTTCCGCTCCAGCCGCCCCGGCACGTATGGGCAGGGCTGCGGCGCGGTCACATAAAACTCAGGAAACCGCTTTTTTTGTTCGGTCACTCGCGCCCTCGGAATTCGATCAAACTGGCGGACGCAGGGAGCGCCATATCCATTGCCCATGATGGTAGCGGAGGGCGGCCTTCCGAATCAAGCTGCGCCGCACAATAGACTGAAAAGAAGCTTGAAAGCGTTGTCTCCGCTAGCTTTTCCGCGCGCGGGCGATAACGCCAGGAGTGTCATGAAACTCCTCGCGCAGGCTGTGCGTGCGTCCGGCGAGATGGCGGATTTCATCCGGGCACGGCCCGCCATGCGCCCAGTCCAGCAGCTCGATTGTATGCACCACCGGAATGTCCATTCCATGCGCAAGCTGGGTGATGCAGCCGATGTTGCCAGTCGCCACGCAATCCGGCCGCACGCTCTCGATGCTTTCGACTTTGCGCTCGCGCAGTTCGTTGGCGATATCCGCCTGCAGGATGTTGTAAACACCCGCCGACCCGCAGCAGATATGCCCGTCGGGGATTTCGGCGACGGTGAAACCTGCGTCACGCAAAAGCCGTCGCGGCTCAGAATTGACACGCTGGCCGTGCTGCATGGAGCAAGCAGAGTGGTATGCGACCTTGATATCCGACCACAACTCGGGCGAGTCCATGCCAATGCCCGCCAGATATTCCGAGATGTCCTTCGCCATCGCCGACACGACCTTGGCTTTTTCCGCGTAAGCAGGGTCAAGCGCCAGCAGATGCCCGTATTCCTTCACCGTCGTGCCGCAGCCGGATGCGTTAATGACAATCGCGTCGAGCGATCTGTCCTCTATATGAGGCCACCACGCGTCAATATTCCGGCGAGCAGCCGCCATCGCTTCCGCCTCTCGCCCCATGTGCAAAACGAGTGAGCCGCAGCAGGCCTCCCCTTTCGCAAGCACCACATCAACGCCCTGGCTGATCAGCACGCGAATGGTCGAATCGTTGATCTGCGGGCGCAGCACGCGTTGCGCGCAGCCGCCAAGCATCGCCACCCGCCCCCGGCGCACGCGCTCTTTCGTCAGCACGGTCTGAGGCGCGTTATAGCTACCCGTTTGCATGGCCGAGCTTGAGGCGAGATCGAGCATCGCGTTCAGCTCCTTGAGGCCGAGCTTGCGGAAAAGTCCACGAAACGGCCGCGCCAGCGCCGCGCCGAGCAGCGCCGTCCGGAAACGCGCCGGGTGCGGTATGACGAAAGCCAGCAACTGGCGCACGAAACGATCCTTGAGCGGTCGCGCCGAGGTTTCCTCGATGTGGTTTCGCGCCAGATCGACCAGATGCATGTAATCGACGCCGCTCGGGCAAGTCGTCATGCACGACAGACAGGACAGGCAGCGGTCGACATGCGTGCGCACCTCGCGGCTCGCATCCTCGTCGCCCTCCAGCATATTCTTGATGAGATAAATGCGCCCGCGCGGACTATCCCTTTCGTCGCCGACGATGACGTAGCTGGAACACGTGGCCGTGCACAGCCCGCAATGCACGCAGCGCCGCACGATAGCCTCCGCCTCGCGCAGGCGGGGATTTTTAAGCTGTTCGGGGCTGAATTGCGTTTCCATGATGTCTCGTAAGCTATCGGTATGATGAGTACGGCGAATGCGCCGCTTCAGACGCCAGCGTACATGCGGCCCGGATTGAGAATGCCTTTGGGGTCGAAAGCGTGCTTGAGCGCCCTTATCAGATTCATGTTAATTTCGGGCAGCGGCTGAAAGACCTCAACGGCTGCGCGCACCTGCGGTTCCGCCCGGATCAACTGCGCATCCGCGCCGAACTGCCCGATTATGCGCCGCAGATCGGCGGCGTTCGCGTCCATCGACGGCTGAACTTCCAGCCAGATCAAGCCGCCCGACCAGTCAAACGCCGCCCGGCAGTCGATGACGGCCTTGAGCGCGCCAACCAGTTGCGCCGCTTTCGCCGGCGACACCGTGATGCGCCAGAGCGGCCACGTGCCCACCAGATAGGACAGGCTTCGCATATCTGCCCAGAACGCCATCGACCGCCCGTGATCGAGCTCGTAAATCTCGCCAAAGGGCGACAGGTCGCGGCGCAGGCGCTCGATCCGATAGGCCATGGACGCGGTGAAAGTTTCCAGCCGCAGGGCGGTCAGCGAGTAACCGAGATCGGCCAGATCGTGATCGGCGATGCGCTTGGCGAGCGGCGCCTGCAGATGCGTGGTTCCCGAGACCTCGTAAGGCGTGCCGAGCGCCGCGCACATCAAGCCAATTGCGGCCTCGTCCGGCAAATTCATGAAAATGAGCGTGCGCGAATCCTCAGCCCTCGGCAGCACTTTCATGGTGACTTCCGTGAGGACGGCAAGCGTGCCCCACGATCCGGCCAGCCCGCGGACAAGATCGACGCCCGTCACGTTTTTCATGACGCGTCCGCCGGATTTTATCGCCTCGCCCCGCCCATTGACGGCGCGCACTCCGAGCAGGTGGTCGCGCGCGGCGCCGCGTAATATCCGGCGCGGGCCAGATGCGTTAGTCGCGAACACACCCCCGATGCTGGCCCCGAGCGGGCGTTTGTTCACGGCGCGCGCCAGATCGATCGGCTCGAATGCAAGCTCCTGATTGTTGGACGCAAGTAGCGCCTCGATCTGCCCGAGCGAAGTGCCCGGAAGCGCCGAAATGACCAGTTCGTTGGGTTCGTAGAGCGTTATGCCCGAAAGCTCGCCGGTGCTGAGCGCAGCGCCAGTATTCACCGGGCGTCCGATAAATCGCTTTGTGCGATAGCCGGCGACTTCCAGCGGCGTGCCGGTGCTTGCAGCCTGCGCAACCAGATCGGCGACATCGCGTTCGTCGCGCGGGGTGAAAACGTCAACCATCAATGGCCTGAGCTTGGCGTTCGAGGAAGCTTTTCTGCGCGTCGAGCGGAAACACCTTGCCCGGGTTGAGGCGCCAGTCGTGATCGAACACCGTCTTGACCCGCATCTGCTGATCCAGATCAGCCGCGTTGAACTGTACGTGCATTAGGTCGCGCTTCTCGACGCCGACGCCGTGCTCGCCGGTCAGGCAGCCGCCCGCCTCGACGCAGAGGCGCAGAATGTCGGCACCGCAATCCTCGGCCTTCTGTTTCTCGACCGGATCGTTCGCGTCGAACATGATCAGCGGATGGAGATTGCCGTCGCCCGCATGAAAGATATTCGCGACCCGCAAGCCGTAGCGCTCGCAGATCTCGTTCGTGGCTTTCAACACTTCCGGCAGCTTACCCAGCGGGATAACGCCGTCCATACAATAATAATCGGAGATGCGGCCAAGCGCGCCGAATGCGGACTTGCGCCCTTTCCAGATCGCCGCCGCCTCTTCCTCGCTCTGGCTGACGCGAATGGTTGAAGCCTCGAACTTGCGGGCGGTCGCGGCGATCTGATCCAGCAGAACGTCGATCTCGCGATCCGACCCTTCAACTTCTATGATCAGCATCGCCTCGACATCGAGCGGATATCCGGCATGGGCAAATTCCTCGCAAACCTTGATCGCGGGCTTATCCATATATTCGATGGCGACGGGAATGATGCCGCTGGCGATGATTGCCGCCACGCAGGCGCCAGCCGCCTCCGCCGAGGGGAAGCCGACAAGCATGGGCCGTGCGCCTTCCGCCATGCGAAGGATGCGCACCGTCGCCTCGGTCACGACGCCGAACTGCCCTTCGGAGCCCACAATGAGACCCAGAAAGTCGTAACCGGCCGGATCAAGGCTGTCGCCGCCGAATTCAATAATGTCGCCATTGGCCATGACCATTTTCACGCCAAGCACGTTGTTG
>JBGSLP010000003.1:0-4312 GCA_041740655.1 Alphaproteobacteria bacterium | reverse complement strand
CACGACATCATGCATCTCTCCATCGCGCATTCGCCGGAGGGGCGTCGCATTTTTCCGCGCATGTCCGTGTTCGAAAACCTCCAAATGGGCTCCATCCTCGCGAAGGAGGATAACTTCGACGAAGATGTCGCCATGGCGTTCAAGATGTTTCCGGTTCTCGAACGGCGCAAAAGCCAGCGCGGAGGAACGTTGTCTGGTGGCGAACAGCAGATGCTGGCGATCGCGCGCGCGCTCATGGGGCGGCCCAAGCTGTTGCTGCTGGACGAACCCTCGCTCGGCCTCGCCCCGATTATCGTGCAGCAGATTTTCAAGGTTATCCGGACGCTGAATCAGGAGCGGGGACTCACCGTGTTCCTCGTCGAGCAAAACGCCTATCACGCGCTCAAGCTCGCGCACCGCGCCTATGTGCTCGTCAATGGCGAGGTCACCATGAGCGGAACCGGGCGCGAATTGCTGGCCCGCGACGATATCAAGGCCGCGTATCTCGAGGGGGGGCGCTGAGTGATGGCGCTATTCGTCGAGAAGTCGTGGGTCGCTTTTCTCATAGTCACCGTGATCCTTGGCGGCGGCATCGCCTTCCTGTCCGGCCGGGCGCTCGCGCGAGGTTGGAGGCCGTTCTGGATGGCGGTGGCCTACATGCTGCTGCTGGGCGTGGTCGTGCGGTTTTTGCATTGGGGGCTCTTTCTCGACGCGACGTTCCCGTCCTGGCGTGAATCCGCTGGCGATCTGCTTTCCGTGCATTACTACATCACGGACACGCTGATCCTGATCGCCTTTGCTGGTCTCGGTTACCGTCTTGAACGCGCGCGGCAAATGGTGAGCCAGTACGGTTGGATATTTCGGCGCAAATCTCCGCTCACATGGAGCGCGCAGAAGCAAAACGGCCATGGTGACGCCGCAATGTGAGCAACAGGTAGCAACGTCATCTCGTCAGTTTACTTGACCTGCAAAGAAAAGGGGAAGCTTCAATGAAAAGATTTTTAGCAGTTAGTCTTGCCGCTATCGGCCTCGGCTTGGGGGCTATGGCATCGGCTCAGGCTGAAGACGTGACCATTGCCGTCGCTGGCCCGATGACGGGCGGCGAAGCGACATTCGGCGCCCAGTTTATGGCCGGCGCGAAGGCCGCCGTTGAGGATATCAACGCCGCTGGCGGTGTGATGGGCAAAAAACTGAAACTCGAAATCGGCGATGACGCCTGCAACCCGACGCAGGCCACGTCTGTCGCAACCAAGCTCGCTGGCCTCAAGGTTGCATTCGTAGCCGGTCACTATTGCTCAGGCTCGTCGATTCCCGCCTCGAAGGTCTATAACGAGGAAGCCATCATCCAGATTTCGCCAGCCTCCACGGGCACGAAATATACCGATGAGCGCCCCGGCCCATACAGCTATCGTGTCTGCGGTCGTGACGACCAGCAGGGCGGCGTCGCCGGCGCATATCTCGCCAAAAACTACGCAGGCAAGAAAATCGCGATCCTTCACGACAAGTCCGCCTACGGTCAGGGCCTTGCCGAGGAAACCAAAAAAGCGTTCAACGCAGCTGGCCAGAAGGAAGTCCTTTTTGACAGCGTTACGAAAGGCGAGTCCGATTTCAACGCGGTCGTATCGAAGCTGAAGCTGGCGGCGGTCGATGTCGTGTATTACGGCGGCTACCACACCGAAGCTGGTAAGATCATCAAGCAGATGCGCGACCAGGGCATGAAAACGACGCTCATCGGCGGCGATGCGCTGTCCACCTCCGAGCTGTGGCAGATCACTGGCGACGCAGGCGAAGGCACGCTCTTCACGTTCCCGCCGGATGCTCGCAAACTTCCATCAGCCGCTGCTCTTGTCGCCAAGTTCAAGGCGCAGAACGTCGATCCTGAAGGCTACGTCCTCTACACCTACGCTGCGATTGAGACATGGAAGCAGGCTGTCGAGGCCGCCAAATCGTTTAAATCGGATGATGTCGTGAAAGTGCTGAACAGCGCAGAATTCAAGACAGCCGTCGGCGATTTCAAGTTCGACAAAAAAGGCGACCCGATTCTGTCCGAGCCTTACGCTTTCTATCAGTTCAGCAAGGGCACGTTCGCGCAGATCAACTGATCTGTAGGCGATCTGTCATGTCGGCTTCGGCGGGATGACAGGCGATAGCGATCGTATCATGATAGAGGCCCGCGATAACTGCTCGCGGGCCTTTTCGTTAAATCAGCGAGGTTTTTTGCCATGGCGCCGACCCCGCGAAATCTCCTCACGGACGTAGCAGGTCTCCGAGTCGGGCATTGCGACGACGCCAGGTTGCGTTCGGGCGTTACGGTGATCCTTGCCGACGGCCCGATGCGGGCGGCGGTCGATATCCGGGGCGGAGGGCCGGGCACGCGCGAAACCGATGCGATCTCCGGCGCGGGGGTCGTCGGGCATATCCATGGGCTGGTTTTGTCGGGCGGCTCGGCTTTCGGCCTGGATGCGGCGACGGGCGTGCAGAGCTATCTCAGGGAACGCGGCGAGGGTTTTGCCGTGGGGTCGGCGCGCGTGCCCATCGTGCCGCAAGCCATCCTGTTCGATCTGCTGAATGGCGGCGACAAAGCCTGGGGCTTGCATCCGCCCTATCGAGATATGGCATATGGCGCGTGCGATCGCGCAATGGAGGATTTCGCACTCGGCACTGCCGGGGCGGGTTACGGGGCGACCGTTGCGCGCCCGAATGGCCAGCGCATGATGGGCGGCCTCGGCTCCGCCTCGATCATTACCGAAGACGGTTTCACGATTTCGGTGCTTGCCGCTGTAAACGCCGCTGGCGCCGTGACGATAGGGGATGGTCCGCATTTCTGGGCAGGCCCCTTCGAGGTGGCAAATGAATTCGGCGGTTACGGTTGGCCGACGCCGTTGCCGCCGGATGCAACCGCGCCGACGTTCAAGGGCATGCCGCGCGAGAACACGACTCTCGGTGTCATCGCCACGGACGCGGATCTGAGCGCTGGCGATCTGCGCCGCCTTGCCGTCATGGCTCAAACTGGCCTTGCTCGCGCCATCCACCCCGTGCACACGCCGCTCGACGGCGACATCGTGTTCGCAATTTCGACCGCCCGACGGCCGCTGTCTGATCGTCTGTACGGTTTGACCATGCTCGGCGCGCTTGCCGCCAATGTCATGGCGCGGGCCGTAGCGCGCGGCGTTTATGAAGCGTCGTCGTTCATCGGCGCGCCGGATGGGCCGCCCAGTCACAGGAGCCTTTTCCGGGCGGCCAAATCGGAGTAAGTCTGTTAAAATCCACGTTAACCGGGGGTGACGCCGTGGACTTGAAGCAAACTATGAAATCCGCGCCGCGCCTGCTGATATTCGACTCCGGCCTCGGTGGGCTGACGGTGGCGCGGGCCATTCGCGAATCCGCGCCGGAAGCCCTGATGTCCTACGTCGCCGATGACGCGGGCTTCCCGTACGGCGCCCTGAGCGACGCCCTGCTGGCCGCGCGGGTTGAAAAGGTCGTGGGGCAGGCGATCGCGGCGATTTCGCCCGACGCTGCAGTGATTGCCTGTAACACGGCCTCGACAATTACCCTGCCGCTGCTGCGCGAACGCTATGCCCTACCGTTCATCGGCACCGTGCCAGCGGTGAAGCCTGCGGCTGGCGTCAGCCGTTCGCGGCTGATTTCAGTGCTGGCGACGCCCGCGACGGTGCGACGGGATTATACCCGCGATCTTATCGCCGAACACGGGCAGGGCTGTCGGTTCAATCTCGTCGGCTCGGACAGGCTGGCGACGCTTGCCGAGCGCTACGCGGCGGGCGAGCGCGTCCATGATGAAGCCATCGCCGAGGAGATCAGACCGTGTTTTGTCCAGGAGGGCGCTTCCCGAACGGACGTGATCGTACTTGCCTGCACCCATTACCCGCTTCTCATCGAGCGGCTGGAGCGCGTGGCGCCGGGGCCCGTCACCTGGCTCGATCCGGCGCCCGCCATCGCCCGGCGTGCGTCGAATGTGCTGGCGGAGATGGGGTTTGTCATTGGCGTCGGCGCACAACGGCCGCGCGGCGATATTTATTTTACATCGGGCTCCACGCCCACATCCTCCGCGCTCGCCCTGATTTCGCAGTATGGACTGCGTTTGAACGGCGCCTCGATGCCTGATGAGGATACTCACGTGGACGAGGGCATGTTATTGCCGGTCGATCTGCGCGCGCGCGCGGTCTACGAGGGATAAAGCATGATACCGCGTTACAGCCGCCCCGAGATGGCGGCGATCTGGTCCGACCAGACGAAATACTCCATCTGGCTGGAAATCGAGACGCTTGCCGCCGAGGCCATGGCGGATATCGGCGTGGTGCCGCGCTCGGCGGCC
>JBGSLP010000002.1:0-10920 GCA_041740655.1 Alphaproteobacteria bacterium | reverse complement strand
GGCCCATTGCGGCGCGTCGCATGCCGATGGCGCGGCGGAAGATGCTCACTCGGCCGGGGCTTTGAACCCGGCGGCGGCGCGGCTCATGCCCGCGCTCACCTCAGCCTCCAGTTTCTTGTTTTGCCAGATCAGGTAAATGTTGCGGCTATAAATGACGAGGCCCATGGCCTGCCCCAGCATGAACACCGGGTCCATGCGATAGATCGCATAAATGCAGAGCATGAGGCCGCCAGCGAGGCTGAAATACCAGAATGTTTCCGGCACGATGCTCTTGCGCGCCCGCTCGCTGGCGATCCATTGCAGGATGAACCGCATCGAGAACATCAGTTGGGCCGTGAAGCCGACCCCGAGCCATATAAGCTCGACCGTCGACACGCTTGCCCACCACTGCATCAGTTTTTCAATCACAAGCGTCCCCTGTATGGCTCGACCAAAGCTTACTCGCCAATCGCGCCATAGCCGTTGACATGAACGCCATGATGTTGCGCGCCCGCAGCGGGTGTGAGGATTGCATCCCTCGCCTTGACCTCGCCCGAGTCGTCAACGACGCGCGGCGTCTTGGAGCGCTTGCGCAGCCAGAGGACGCCAAAAATATCGTAAGCGCCGACCAGCGCGCGGCCCCAGTTGGTGTATTTGGACTGACCCTGCAGGCGCGGGCGGTCATTAACCGGCGCATAGTCGACCGTATGCCCGTAGGCGAGGAACATGACCGGCATGAAGCGGTGCATGGTTGCGAAAAATGGCAGCAGCACGTAGGCCTCGCGCCAGAACACTTTCACGCCGCAGCCGGAATCCGGGCAATTGTCCTTGAAGAGGCCGCCGCGAATGCGATTGGCGAGGATAGAGGCGAGGCGTTTCGATTTTTCCGCCTTGCGATTCATTCGCACGCCGCCGATGAGCGCAGGGCCTTCGCCAAATCGCGCGCCAAGCTTGGCGACGAGCGACATGATGTCGGCGGGGTCGTTCTGCCCGTCGCCGTCCATGGTCGCGATCACGGGGCTGGTCGCCGCCAGCACGCCGGTTCGCACGGCGCAGCTTTGGCCGGAGCGCTCGGAGTGGCGCAAATAGCGGAATTTCTTGAAGCGTTTTGTGAGCGCGGAGAGTTCTTTGGCGGTGCCGTCCGTGCTGGCGTCGTCGACCACGATCACCGCCGCCAGTTCGCTATCAGGGATAACGGCGAAGGTTTCTTCGACGAGCCGCCCGATGTTGCCCTCCTCGTTGAGAGCCGGAATAACCACCGTAATTTTCATGACTGCCCACACAAAAGCGCGAAGCGGTGCGCGATCCGGCTTCATTAAAGGCTTCCACGTCGCCGCACAACCCGTTAAATCAGGATTGGTTTATTGAGACGGCGAGTCGCTTCGCCGTGCAAATTTAAAGGGCTTCGCGAGTTGACTCAATATTATCCGGGCCAAAGCGCCAAGCCCATGAGCGGCATGGACGCCAAAAGCGGCGCGAGTGCAGCGCAATACGCCACATGGCTGGCCGTCGCCCTTGCGGCTCTCCTCGTCTGGCGCGTCACGGCCCTTTATCTTTCGAATACCGAGCTTTTTTTCGACGAAGCGCAATACTGGGCGTGGTCGGAAGAACTCGATTTCGGCTATTACTCCAAGCCGCCGTTGATCGCCTGGCTCATCCGAGGCGCGACGGAGCTTTGCGGAAACGGCGAATTCTGCATCCGCCTGCCGTCGCCTCTTGTCCACACGGCGAGTTCGGTTCTCGTATTCCTGCTGGCGCGCCGATTGTTTGACGCCCGCACCGGGTTCTGGTCAGCGCTAACCTTCGCGACGCTGCCGGGCGTCTCATTCTCTGCCGGGCTGATCTCGACGGACGTGCCGCTCTTGTTTTTCTGGACGGCGGCGCTGTTCGCTTTCGTGTTGGTCCTTCAGACGCGCTCGTGGGCGCCCGCGATAGCTCTCGGCGTGGCGCTCGGATTGGGCATGATGTCGAAATACGCCATGAGCTATTTCGTGCTCTGCGCCGCGCTTTATGCAGTCTGGGCCGGAGAGGCGCGCCGCCTTTTATCCGACGCGCGCATTTATGTTGCCATTCTCATCGCCGCGATGGTGATTGCGCCGAACATTATCTGGAACGTGCAGAATCAGTTCGCGACCTTCTCGCACACAGCGGATAACGCGAAATGGAGCGGGTCGCTGTTCAATCCGGCGAATGCGATTGAGTTTTTCGCCGCTCAGGCTGGAGTGTTCGGTGTTATCCTGTTCGGCGGCCTCATTTGGGCGGCATGGCGGGCGCGCGGCAAAACGCTGACGCCACAGCAGAAACTACTTTTCGCTTTTTCGGTACCTGTCATCCTGCTTATCACGGCTCAGGCTTTCGTCTCGCGCGCTCACGCAAACTGGGCGGCGGTCGCCTATGTCGCCGCAACCATCCTTGTCGTGGCCGAATTGCTCGGCAATGATTTCAAGCGTTTGCTGCGAGGCTCGCTCGCGCTTCACGTTGCGGCGCTCGTGCTTGTGGGAAGCTTCAATGCGGCCGCCGGGCGCTTCACGCTGCCAGGGGGCGCCGATCCTTATGAGCGCGTGCTGGGCTGGAAAGCCATCGCGGAGGAAGCCGACAGGCAGGCTCTCGCAGGGCAGTTTGGCGCGGTCGCGGTCGATAAGCGGTCGCTTACGGCGGAACTCATTTATTATATGCGCAGCGGAGTTCCCGTCGTCGCTTTGCGAGACGATGCGCCGCGCGACCACTTCGAGCTATCGCGGCCCGTAACCGAGAAAACTCCGAACCCGATCCTGTTCGTGAGCTTCAAGCAGAAAACGGCGCGACTGGCGAACGCATTTGAGACGGTCGAGTTGATCGAGGCCAAAGACATTCGCGCTGGAAAAGGCGGCAAGCGCCGCGTTTACTTTTTTAAGCTGGCCGGGTTGAAGCTCAAGTCCTGAAGTCGCAAGCAGACTGCGACTTGTGATTACAATACGCGAGGCGCGCGGATGTGTCTGTCATCGCGCGTTGGTTCTGTTACCGCTTCGATTACATAGCGCCATTGCTCCGCACGCCCGCGCTGGTCGCATTCGACGAGCGCAACATCAGGAACCGGCTGGCTGGCCGGGTCGGCGCTGCAAAGCGCAGCTAGCCGCGCGACCTTGAAGCTGAAAACATCGCCGGACGTGACAGTGACCTTGAGGATGTCACCAACCTGCAATTTTTTGGGCAGGTCAATTTCGGCCGATGTCAATGAGGTTTGCTCGAACGCGGATGAGAGCTTTGCGCTGGCGATCTGCACGTCGCCCGTTGCAAAAGCCTCGCCATTGACGCCGCTCAGAACGATTTTTGGCCGGTCGTCATATGATTTAACATTTGCGATCAGCTCGACAGAGCGATCAGATGTTTTCACGGTGTCTGACGGGCCGCGTGCGGGTAAAAGCTCAAGCCCGTTCGTCACGACTACGGTGGCGGCGACGCCGAGCGCAAACATCAGCGCGGGCGATGAACGGCGACCATCGGCGAATGATGATGCCTTCCGTTCTGAACCAGCGTATGAAGCTTCAGGTGACTCTGTTGGCATGATCACGGCCTTTCCGTATCGCGCATCCGCATAACTGCATCAGACCACGCTTTTGTGGCCAATTGTGACATAAAATGCAGATTTTCGGAAATTTGATCAAGGTCGCCAGAGTGACAATTCTGGTTCAGCAGCAAGTGGACTGACGTACGCAAAACTAGTGTCAGTACCACCCGTTCCCTGCGATCCAGACCGTTTATCAGGGCTGGTCGCAGGCGAACTCTGCTTGGCTCTATTGAATACCAGAGATTGAGCGATTGTCATCTAAATTTAGCGACCTCAAAAAGTTATGCACCAACCCTGTGGATCATTTTATCGCAAGCATTTAGCGCTTGCCATTTGTGGATTTCCACAGGCCAAAAAAGCTTGGCGGCGCCTCGCCTTAGGGGCACGGGTTCGTATGCAACAGGTTGATCTCCTCGATTTTCTGGAGCACGTCCCGGCTAAGTTTCACCTCCACGCTCGCAATATCGGTCTTTAGCTGGTCCATCGTCGTCGAGCCGATGATGTTCGAGGTGACAAAGGGCTGCATGGTCACGAATTGCAGCGCCATTTGCGCCGGGTCCAGCCCATGTTGGCGAGCCAGTTTGAGATAGGCGGTGATCGCAGCATCCGCCTGCGAGGTCTCATAGCGCCCCAGTCGCTGAAACAGCGTCTTGCGCGATCCGGGAGGCAACGCTCCGCCCTCATATTTGCCGGTGAGGTAGCCTTGCGCCAACGGTGAATAAGCCAACAGGCCGACATCCTCGCGATGAGAAAACTCGGCCAATTCGATTTCGAAGGTGCGGTTGAGCAGGTTATAGGCGTTCTGGATCGACGCAATTCGCGGCAGGCCTGCATTTTCCGATGCCCGAAGATGCTGCGCAACGCCCCACGATGTCTCGTTGGACACGCCGACGAACCGCACCTTGCCCTGCTTGACGAGTTCGTCCATCGCGCCGAGAGTTTCCTCGAAAGGTACGGCGTCGCCCTCGATGCGCTTGTAATTCAGGCCGCCGAAAATCTCGAGCGGTCGGTCTGGCCAATGGGTCTGATAGAGGTCGATGTAATCAGTGCGCAGGCGGCGCAGACTGCCTTCGACGCCCTCGAATATCTGGGCGCGCGTCAGCCGACCCGGCGAGCCATTGCGGCGGTAATAGGTGGACTGCGTGCGCCCGACGACTTTCGTCGCCAGAATGACCTTGTCGCGGTTTTTGCGGGCGGCGAACCAGGAGCCGATCACTTGCTCGGTGCGCCCTTGCGTCTCGCGTTTGGGCGGGATCGGATAAAGCTCGGCGGTGTCGAAGAAGTTGATGCCCTGCGCGACCGCGTAGTCCATCTGCTCATGGCCTTCCGCCTCCGTGTTCTGCTGTCCCCACGTCATCGTGCCAAGGCATAGAGCGCTCACGCGGACGCCAGTGCGCCCCAATTGCCGATATTCCATATTTCACCTGTTTTGAATCTGATTACGATGGCGTTTTGCGAGCCTTGATCCGCGCGATCAGGGCTTCAACTTGAGGCATTATATTTTGAACGATAATGGCGATGCCCTCGGATTTTGGATGAATGCCATCCGCCAGATTCAGTTCCGATTTCAGCGCGACCCCATCGAGGAAAAACGGATAGAGCAGCGCGTTATATTTCGCCTGCAACCGCGGGTAAATCGCGCGGAAGGCGTCGGCATACTCTCGCCCCATGTTGCGCGGCGCCTCCATGCCGGCGATCAGCACATCAAGATTGCGGGCCTGGAGTTTTTGGAGAATTCCGTCGAGAGCGCGCTCCGTCACTTTAGGGTCAACGCCGCGCAACGCATCATTGCCGCCAAACTGGACGATAACGGCGTCGGCCTTGTCAGCCAGCGTCCAGTCCACACGCTGCAGCCCATCGGACGCCGTATCGCCCGAGACGCCCGCATTGTTGATGCGCACGTCATGGCCGCGCTCTCGCAAAGCTTTCTCAAGCTGCGCCGGGAATGATTTATCGGGCGGAAGCTGATAGCCCGCCGTCAGGCTATCCCCAAATGCGACTATAACGATCGGATTGGTCTGCGCCGATGCGGGGATCGCGAATGCGCACAGGAGCGTAAAAATCCGCAAGGCTATCGCAATCAATGGGCGTTGCCGCCATATCCGCAAAAATATCATCGAAGGCTCAATCTCCCAGCACATATAAACACTCGATTATCCCGCATATAGGAAAGTTTCTCCGTGACGCATCCCCTTATCGACCTTGCCGACGTCCATTTGACTCTGAACAGCGCCGCCGGACCGGTGCAAATCCTGCGCGGCGCCAATCTCGCCATCAATTCGGGAGAGACTGCGGCGATCATCGGGCCGAGCGGTTCCGGCAAGTCGACATTGCTTATGATCATGACCGGCCTCGAAAAAGCCAGCAGCGGCCGAGTGCAGATCGCCGGGCACGACTTCATGGCGCTGGACGAGGACGCGCTGGCCAAGGTGCGCGCCACGACCATCGGTATCGTTTTTCAGTCCTTCCACCTTGTCCCCACCATGACGGCGCTGGAAAATGTGGCCCTGCCGCTCGAATTTGCCGACGCGCCGGATGCGTTCGAACGCGCGAGGGAGTCGCTGGAAACCGTCGGCCTCGGGCATCGCCTGCACCATTTTCCCGGACAACTTTCCGGCGGGGAGCAGCAACGCACGGCATTGGCCCGCGCGCTCGCGCCGGAGCCGAAAATCCTGTTCGCGGACGAGCCGACCGGCAACCTCGACACCAAAACCGGCGAGCAGGTGATGAACCTGATCTTCGATCTGCACAAGAAAAAGCGCACCACGCTGGTTCTGATCACGCATGACCGCGCTCTGGCCGCGCGCTGCGGCCGCGTCATCAAGGTGCATGACGGCCAAACCAGCGAAGATCGGGCGATGAGCGGTTCGGAGCTGGCCACCGCATGACAGCCATCACCGGAATTGACACCAGCGCCCCAAAGCGTGCGACGCTGCCCTTGAGCCTTCGTCTCGCGTGGCGCGATCTGCGCGGCGGCATCTCGGGCTTTTATATTTTCATCGCGTGCATTGCGCTCGGCGTTGCGGCCATCGCGGCGGTTAACAGCGTCTCCAGCGCGCTCGAAAACGCCATTTCGCGCGAAGGCCAGACGCTGCTCGGCGGCGATCTGGATGTCAGCGTCATCCATCGGCAGGGAACGGCGGAGGAGCGCGCGCTTCTGGCGCCATGGGGCGAGTTGAGCGAAATAGCTACGCTGCGCGGCATGGCCCGGCGGGAGGACGCCTCCAAGCAGACGCTTGTAGATATCAAGGCGGTCGATGGCGCGTATCCGCTTTATGGCACGGTCGCGCTCGAAGGCGGCGGCTCGCTGGCGGACGCGCTAAAGGATGACGGCGCGGCGGTTGATCCGGGGCTCGCCGCACAGCTTGGCCTCAAGGTTGGCGACCGCATCGCCCTGGGAGAGAGCAAAGTCACAATTTCCGCAATCATTGCGCGCGAACCGGACCGCATGTCCGGCGGCGCGGCTTTCGGCCCGCGCGCTCTCATCTCCACGCCGACGCTGCGAAAAACCGGGCTGGATGAACCGGGCAGCCTCATCCGCTGGCATTACCGCATCAAGCTGGCCGACGCCGCGCAAGGCGATGAGTTCCGCAAGCAACTCGCCAAATCGCTCGGCGATACGGGGTTCAGCATCCGGGATCGGAGCGACCCATCGCCCGGCCTACGGCGCAACATCGAACGCCTCGCCGGATTTCTCACACTGGCGGGTCTCGCGGCGCTGCTGACCGGCGGCGTGGGCGTCGCCAATGCTGTGTCCGCGTTCGTGGATCGCAAAAGGCTCGTGATCGCGATATACAAGGCGCTTGGGGCGTCCACGACGCTCGTCAACAAAACCATGCTGCTGCAGATCGGCATGCTCGCGATGCTGGGCGTCGTGATCGGCATGACGGCGGGGGCGGGTGCGCCGGCTCTTGCGCTGTGGCTTGCAGGGGCTTTGCTGCCGGTACAACTGGAGGCCGGGTTTCAGCCGCAGGCGGCATTGCTGGCGGCGGCTTACGGGCTGCTGACTGCGCTGGTTTTCATCTTGTGGCCGCTCGGGCGCGCCAATGAAATCCGGGCCGCCGAGCTTCTGCGCGAGAACATCTCGTCGCAGCGCGCGTGGCCGCCCAGAAACTTCATCATCGCGTCAGGCCTGAGCGCGCTTGCGCTCGCCGCAGCCGCGATATTCTTTTCCAGCCAACATCTGATCGCGTTCTGGGTGTGCGTCGGCATGGCCGGGGTTTTCGCGCTCTTCTACAGCGTTGGCGAGTTGATCCGCGCGCTCGCAAACAAGCTGCCCCGACCGAAAACGCCGGAAATTGCGTGGGCGCTGCGGGCTATTGCGCGGCCCAACGGGCTGACCCGCATCGTTTCCGTATCGCTCGGGGCGGGATTGACCTTGCTGACCGCGATCTCGCTCATTGGCGGCTCGCTCACCAAGGAACTGACGGCCGAGTTGCCGGACAAAGCTCCCTCACACTTCTTCGTCGGCATACCGAAGAGCGACTTTGACCGCTTCAGCAAGCTGATCGCCGACGTCGCTCCGGGTTCGACGCTTAGGCAGGCGCCCATGCTGCGTGGCCGCATGGTCAACATTGCCGGAACGCCGGTGGATCAGATCAATGCGCCCGAACAGGCGGAATGGGTGCTGCGCGGCGATCGCGGCCTTACATTCGAGGAAAATCTGCCGAAAGAGTCGCAGATCATCGAGGGCGCATGGTGGCCGAAGGACTACGCCGGCGAGCCGCTAGTATCTTTCGAGATCGAACTCGCGCGCGCTCTCGGGCTGAAAATCGGGGACATGCTGACGGTCAACGTGCTCGGCCGCAACATTTCGGCGCGGCTCGCGAATTTCCGCACGGTGAAATGGGAATCGCTCGACATCAACTTCGTCATGATATTCTCGCCGAACACACTGAAAGATGCGCCCTTCAGCGTGCTGGCGACGCTCGATTGGCCGGGGGAGCGTGCGGCGGAAGAGGAGGCGAAAGTCGTCAGCGCGGTCTCCGAGCAGTTTCCGTCGGTGTCGGCGGTTCGAGTGCGCGATGCGCTGGAAACAGTGAACGGTATTCTGAGCAAGGTGCTCATCGCGATTCAAGCTGCGGCTGGCGTAACGCTGGCGGCTGGCGTCATGGTCCTTGCGGGGGCGATGGCGACAGCGCAACAGCGCCGGATTTACGAAGCCGTGGTTCTTAAAACGCTGGGCGCCACAAGAAAGCGCATCCTGACGGCGCATCTGCTGGAGCAACTGATTCTGGCGGTTTGCATCAGCGTCGTCGCATGCGCGATCGGCGCTCTGGCCGCTTACATCATTGTGACGCAAATTTTAGGCGCGCCTTTTTATCTATCCGGGTATAAACTCTTGCAAGCAAGCGCGCTTACGACCACATTCATGCTCGGATCAGGTGTGTTTGGCGCGACGAAAATCCTGCGAGCCAAGGCTGCGCCTTATCTTCGCTCGCAGTAATGCGTGTTGGCTCTTGTTTTGGCGGGCAAGGCCTTTTAAATAGTGGCAAGTGCCCGTCTTTTGATAGTGACTGAACACATTCGACCTAACTGGGGATTTCAAATTATGGCCGAATACGACCGTATTGTTCAAAATCGCGCTCAGGTTGGCGCTCGTCCGGCTCAGGCCGTCGATGAGGGCCTGCGCGCGTACATGCTTGGCGTCTATAATTACATGGCGATCGGCCTGGCCCTAACCGGCCTCGTTGCCTACGCCGTGTTCCAGATGGCCATCACTCAGGATCAGGCATCAGCTGTCGCGACACTGAAAAACGGTACGATGCTGACCGAATTCGGCCGTCTGATTTTCGTCAGCCCGCTTAAGTGGGTGCTATTCCTTGCTCCGTTGGCGTTGGTGTTCATCTTCGCCGCCCGCATCAACAGCATGAGCGTCGGCGCCGCCCAGATGACATTCTGGATTTATGCCGCTCTTGTCGGAGCCTCCATCGCCTCGATTTTCGTGGTCTACACGCAGGGCTCTATCGCGCGGGTGTTCTTCATCACCGCCGCATCATTCGGCGCGCTTAGCCTTTATGGGTACACGACCAAGAAAGACCTTTCTGGGTGGGGTTCGTTCCTGTTCATCGGTCTGGTCGGCATCATCATCGCGTCGCTGGTGAACCTGTTCGTCGGCTCGACCGCGCTTCAGTTCGCGATCTCCGTGATAGGCGTGCTCGTGTTCGCTGGCCTCACAGCCTATGACACGCAGCAGATCAAGGAGAACTATTACGAAGGCGACGATACGCTGACGGCAGGACGGAAGGCGATCATGGGCGCACTTAGCCTGTATCTCAACTTCCTCAACATGTTCCTGATGCTGCTGTCGCTGTTCGGCAACCGGGAATAAATTCAACCGATTACGAAAACCCCGCTTCGGCGGGGTTTTTTTATCTCAGGATCACAAACTGCGAGTCTGAGTCCAGCACGCGCAGCACCCTTGCAAGATCGTGCCCCCGCTTCAGAATGAGGCCGGAAGCCGCAATCACGCTGAAAGCGCCCTGCTTGCGCGCAAGCTTCGGATTTTTCTCAATCCGATATAATGCGTGCTCTGCCGATCGCCGGAACACCGAAAAAACCGCCCGATCGCGCAGCATATCGATAGCGTAATCTCGCCATTCGCCTTGGGCGACCTTGCGGCCATAAACGCTGAAGATGAGTGTTAATTCGTGCCTGTTCAGGCTTACGAAGGGCGCGGTCGCAGCGTGTGGGGCATGCGGCGCTTTGTAGAGGTCGACAACCTGGCCGTAACTGTGCTGCGCCTCGCTCGAGTCGCTATCGTTCATTGATCCTCCCTGCGAAGAGGGCTCATGATCGCCCGTACGACCGGAAAGATCAAGGCTGCATCCGGCAACCCGATGGCCTTAGCCTTTGAGTTTGATCGCGAAAGCTGTGCCGAGCTGGTGCGCCGTCGTCATTGTCTGCATGGAGTATTGAAGTCAGCAAGGCTCGCGAGCGGCGACAAGCGCGAATGTTCTGCGGGAGAACCGAATTTGGGTGTTGCAAGCGACCGCGACTTTCCTTACATACAAGAAACGTTCAAAGCAAAGCTTCCAAAAAATTTGCTCGAAAGTCCGATCTCGTGTCGGGCCGAAGCCTGTTTACGAAGCAATGTTCGATCTTGGCGCGGGGTGGAGCAGCCCGGTAGCTCGTCAGGCTCATAACCTGAAGGCCGCAGGTTCAAATCCTGCCCCCGCAACCACCTTTAATTGTTCGATTTCGATCGTTTTAGTAGCCAATTTTGGACCGGTCTTCTCGTTAGCCGCCAGACTAAGTATTCCCGCCAAATCGCCAACGATTTCAACGTGCAGCACGCCCTCTTCTGGCACGAGCACGATTTTCTCGACTAGACTGCGGATCAGGTCAGCGGCTTCGGCTCGTCCTTCGGGTTTGTTCAACGCCTCCGTCAGGCC
>JBGSLP010000001.1:0-4657 GCA_041740655.1 Alphaproteobacteria bacterium | reverse complement strand
GTGCGTCGCGTCGAAAATGACCGGGCATCCGGTTTCCGCCATGATCGGCAGCGCGCGCATGTCCGACACCAGCGTGTTGTAGCCGAAGCTCGCGCCGCGCTCGGTGAGCAGCACGTTCGGGTTGCCCGCGCCCGTGATTTTCGCCACCACGTTTTTCATATCCCACGGAGCCAGAAACTGGCCTTTCTTGACCTTCACCACCCGCCCAGTTATGGCGGCGGCGATGAGCAAGTCCGTCTGACGGCATAAAAACGCGGGGATTTGCAGCACATCCACGACCTCCGCCAAGGCGGCGCACTGGCTTGCCTCATGCACATCCGTGACGACCGGCAGGCCCAGCGCCTCGCGAATTTCCGCAAACACCGGCAGCGCTGCGCTCAAGCCCACGCCGCGCGCGCTGGCCCCGCTGGTGCGATTGGCCTTGTCGAACGAGGTTTTGTAAATCAGCCCGAGCCCAAGCCGCGCGGCGATTTCCTTAAGCGCGGACGCCGTTTCCAGCGCGTGGCTTCGGCTCTCCATCTGGCAGGGCCCGGCAAACACGGCGATGCGCCTTGCGTTCGAGATGGTGACGGGCCCGATGGCGACGATTGAATTCGGCTTCATGCGCGGCGCTCCTTCTATCAGGACGCATGGCTATCGCATTCCGCCGGCAAACTCAAACATGCTGATTGCGCCACAAATATTGCCGCGGGAGCTTGAGGTTAGAGAAAAAGACTGGATTCCCGCCGGCGCGGGAATGACAATAGGCCGCGAGACTATAAATAAGACGGCTAGTTCGGGGGCGACATTGAGGGCTGCGCTTTTGTTGACGCCATGCGTGCTGGCGCTGTGCGTGTGGGGCTATAACAGCATTGAACCCCGGCTTTTCGGCTTCCCCTTCTTCTATTGGGCGCAAATCGCTCTGATCCCCATATCGGTGCTTTTCATTCTCGCCGTTTATCTGCTGGAGCGGCGATGATCGATAATCTGAACTGGGAAGCCGCCAGCGTTTTTATCGGCTTTTTCGTGCTGGTGACGGTGCTGGGTTTCGCTGCGTCGCGCTGGAAAGCGGGCGACCTCAACCAGTTACATGAATGGGGACTTGGGGGGCGCCGGTTCGGGCCGTGGGTCACTTGGTTTCTGCTTGGCGGCGATCTTTATACGGCCTACACGGTCATCGCTGTGCCCGCGCTGGTCTATGCCGTCGGCGCATTCGGCTTTTTCGCCATTCCCTACACAATCTTGATCTATCCGCTGCTGTTCATCGCATTTCCGCGACTGTGGAACGTATGCCGCAATCGCGGTTATCTGACCGCCGGGGATTTCGTGCTCGGACGCTTCGGCAACCGCTGGCTCGCGCTCGCCGTGGCAATCACGGGGCTGGTGGCGACGATGCCGTATATCGCGCTGCAACTGGTCGGCATGGAAAAGGTGATCGAAGCGCTCGGCTTTCGAGGGCAAGGCGTGTGGGCGCATGCGCCGCTCACCATCGCCTTCATCGTCCTTGCCGTTTATACTTATCGCAGCGGCCTGCGCGCGCCCGCCATGATCGCTTTCGTCAAGGACATCATGATCTATATTTTCGTCATCGCGGCGGTGATCGTCATCCCGATCCAACTCGGCGGCTATGGCGCGATATTTGAGAGCGCGAACGCGGCGTTCGAGGCGAAGGGCGGCAACACGGGGCTGCTGCTGAAAGAGGCGCAGATCTGGCCATATATAACCCTCGCGGTCGGCTCGGCGATGGCGCTGTTCCTCTATCCGCATTCGCTGACGGGCATTCTCGCCGCCTCCAGCCCGGACGCCATCCGCCGCAACGCTATCGCCCTGCCCGCCTATTCGATCATCCTAGCGCTGATCGCACTGCTCGGCCTGATGGGGCACGCGGCGGGCCTGAAGCTGTCCAATCCGCAGGACGTCGTGCCGCAGCTTTTCCTCAAGTTTTTCCCCGACTGGTTTTCCGGCTTCGCATTCGCGGCCATCGCAATCGGCGCGCTTGTTCCCGCCGCGATCATGTCGATCGGCGCGGCCAACACCTTCACGCGCAATGTGTGGAAGCCGTTCGTCCAGCCGGACATGACGCCGGGCGAGGAGGCTTTCCAGGCCAAACTGGTGTCGATTTTCGTCAAGATAGGCGCGCTTGCCGTCATCCTGCTGATGCCGACCAAATTCGCCATCGACCTGCAACTGCTCGGCGGCGTGTGGATGATCCAGGTCTTCCCGGCGATCATTTTCGGCCTGTTCACACGCTTGTTCAACGGGTGGGCGCTGCTTGCCGGGTTGATCATCGGACTCATATCGGGCACCTATCTCGTCTGGGGACCAGCCTTGACGCCTATCGTGCCCCTTGGCGCGGTCAGCGTTTACGCCGGGCTTTATGCCCTCGCGATCAACATCGCAGTGAGCGCCGCGCTGTCCGCGATTATCGCAATCTCCGGTCATCGGTCGCAGGATGGTATCGACAGTCTCGATCATCGTGACCCCATCGCGGTGGCGGAGCGCTGATGGCGAGCCGTGATGCAATCGAGGCGGCGTTGCGGCGGATCGCGCCAAAGGTTCCGGCCCATGAGTGCGGCGCCATCGTCGATCACGCCATGGACAGCGTCGGCCTCAGCACCGCGTCAGCCGAGACGGCGGCGTGGCTTTCGCTCGTCTCCTATGTCCGCCACGTGCTGACCGACTACGACGAAATGCTTGAGCACGGCTATGACGTCGAGAGCGCACGACATTTCGTTGCGCCCGATATGGACGCCGTGCTCGCCGAGTGGGGCGTGCGACGCAAAATATCGGCAACCGATTAATTCACGCCGCTTAAAGGGCTGGCCCTCTGGGCGCGGTGTAAAGGCTCTGGAGGCCGATCTGATGGTCGATGCTGCTCAGCGCCCTGCTGAGGATCACCGCGACATCGGCCGGCCCTGCGCGTTGCAGCTTCAGATGCAGATCGCGGAGCGGCGTTGGCGTGGAGATGACCACGACGTGCTCGGCGCCGAAAGGCGGCTCCTTGACCATCGTCGCGAGCGTGTACGGGGTGCGGATCGGCCACTCGGGCCGGTCGTTCGCCCTTGGATATAGAAACTGAACCTCGCCGCCGGGGGCAAGGTTAAACACCGTCAGGTGCGAGTAGTTGACCGGCAGCGTCACGAAATTGACGACCTTGCCCTGGCGATGGATGACGTCATCCTCCGCCAATTTCACATCCAGCGGCTTGGCCAGCACGAGCCTCTTGATATAGGCGAGCGCCAGCCATTTATCGATCACATCCTGAAGGCCGCTCTCATCGATGCCATAGGCAACCGCATCGCCGACGCCGCTGGTGACTGAGCGGTGCTTGACGTTCCAGACCAGATCGGCCTCAGCTTTCTGGTCGGTGATCACGATGTTGCGTAGCTTCTGGGCGAGGTCTTGCGACTGCAGGGGCGATGCGCCAGCCAGATGAACCTTCAGCTTGCTGACGCCGGATATGCTCTCTTCCTGCCTGAACGGCGCGGCGCCGCCAAAAATCGCGTCCTCCTCGCTCCCGGAGCGAAAGCGGATTTCAGCCGTCTGGTTGGCCTCCGATAGCTGGCGCACGCTGCGACGCACGTAGCGGCCCAGTTCCCCGCGCGTCAGCCTTCTATTGCGATCCGAGTCCGCCGCGCCTTCGATGCCGCGAGCGAAGGCGAAGCTAAGGGCCCCGCGCTTCTGGCCGTCGATGGTCACCTCAGGCGATGTCCGCGATTCCTGCGTCGCCGAGAAGAACGTGACGTGACCCAGATCATCCTCCCCCACGTCAGGCTTCGGCGGAAGGCCGCTCACCGGAGGCAAGTCTGGGTTCGGCGCGGCTGCACGCTCGGTGGACTCGCCCCCTGCGCCGACCTGCCTTGTCATTGTACCCGAATGACAGGCGTCCGCGACAAAAATGACTTTCACGCCCTTAGCGCCCGCCTGCTTCAGCCAGACGTAAATCTCATCGTCCAGAAGCCGATGAGAGGCGCGTGTGGCAACGTTGGCGCGATCAAACCCGCTCAGGATAAAGGTCTCGTCGAGACCGTCAGATTCATCAAGCGGCGGTACGTCGGCCTCCTGCGAGCCATGCCCCGCGTAGCTGAAAATCAGCGTGTCGCCTCTCTTGGCGTCGCGCAGCATGGATGCAAGTTCAGCCTGAATGCGATCGCGCGTGGCCTCGCGATCAAGCAACGTAGTCGCGCGGCGTGCGCCCATGGCTTTCGCCGCCTTGGCGATATCGAGAGCGTCGGCGACGGCGCCGCGCAGCGGCTTTTCGTGGTCATACTCATTGACGCCGACAGAAAGCGCGTAGATGTCCGCCGCCCTCGCGTCTGATGCTGCCAGCGCCAAGAACGCCAAAGCCGCTGCAAGCCTGTGTATGCACCTCATGCGCGCTCCTATTTGCGTTGCAGCTCGACGCGGCGGTTTACCTGCCAGATTTCTTCCTGTGTCAGGTTCGCTGCATTCGCTGGCTGATACGGCGAGGACTCGCCAAGGCCAGTAATTTCAATCCGTCCTTTCGGATATCCATTTTTTTCGAGATGGTCGCGCAGGGCTATCGCGCGATCTTTGGACAGCTTGAGATTGTACGCATCCTCACCGCGCTCATCCGTATGGCCGATGAGATGGATAGGGGGCGAATTCGCGCGGCGCAGATAATCGATCATATCCGCCACCGCCTTTTCGCCCTTCG